>NC_017790.1:415000-570000 GCF_000252445.1 Deinococcus gobiensis I-0
AACTACGCCTTCTCGCGGGTGGGCAGCGTCTTCGCGGGGCAATCGGGCGAGCTGCTGTACGTCTCGACCGACAAGGCGCTGCTCATGAGCTACCTGGGCCGCCTGAGCGGCAAGGCGGCGCCCACGCTCGCGGCCTCGGCGCCCTACGCGGCGGCCACCCGCGCGGCCGGCCCGCAGGAGCTGAGCCTGTACGCCAACTTCAGCGCGGTCGCCAAGGTGGTGCGTTCGCAGCTGGCGCGCACCGGCCTGCCCCGGCTGCTCTCGCCGGTCGTGGACGCCCTGGACACTCTGGGGCAGTACGCGGGCGGCCTGACCACCACCGGGGAGGGGATGACCACCGCCTCGGCGCAGGTCGTGAACCCGGCCGGCAAGGACGCGCCGCTGCGCCGCATCCTGGGGGCGACCACCGACTTCGCCGTGCAGGACATCATTCCGGCCGACGCCGAGTCGGTGCAGGCCAGCGCCTGCGCGCCCGAGTCTCAGGCCTACCTGGGCCGCTGGCTGACCCGCCTGGACCTCTTCGAGCCGTTCGGCTTCCTGACCGACAGCCAGCTCGCCAGCCACCTCGAGCGCTCGGGCACGTACCTGGGCGGCGAGTGCGCGCGCGTCTCGCTGGCCGGGGGCACCCTGGCGGGGCTGGAGGTCAGCGACCCGGCGGCGAGCCTGCGCTACACCGTGACCTACCAGCGCGTCACCGACCAGGCGGCGGCCGAGGCCCACATGCCCGAGTACGCCCGCAGCGTGAACGAAGCGATTGAGGGGCTGCGCGGCAACTTCAAGACGCTGCTGGGCTCGTCCATCGGCGCGCTGTCGGGCCTGGGCATGGGGGGCAGTGGTCTGTCGGCGGCGGAGGTGGCCGCGCTGACCCGCGAGAGTGCGGGCACCAGCCTGGACGACCTCGACACGCTGCTCGGCAAGCTCAAGCTGGTGTACGGCTTCCGGGACGGCTACCTCGTCACGGCCTTCAGTCCCGAGGCGCTGGCGGCAGCGATGGACCCGGCTGCTCCGGCGCTGGGCCAGAGCGAGGCCTTCAAGGCGGCGGGGCTGACCCTGACGGGCAGCGGCGGCTGGAGCTATCAGCCCGACCTGCCCGAAATCAGCGGTGAGGCGCTGGCGGGCGCGCTGCCCGAAGGCGAGGAAGGCGAGATGGCCGCGCCCTTCATGGACGTCCTGGCCGATTTGGTGAACAGATATGACGGCATGACCTCACAGCGCAGCGTGCAGGGGAATGTCATCATCAGCAAGGCCAACGTGCTGTACCGCTGGTAAGCCCGGACCCGGGGACACCGGGGCGGGGGAGCCAGGAGAAGCGCGCGGGCCGAGCCATGAAACGCGTCCGGAGAGGCGCGAATGGGGAGGGAAGCAGACATGATCAGAAAAGAACGGGCCATCCTGGCTCTGGAAGACGGCACGGTGTACCGCGGCTACGCTTTCGGGTACCGCGGCGAGACGGTGGGCGAGGTGGTGTTCAACACCTCCATGACCGGGTATCAGGAGATCATGACCGATCCCTCGTACAACGGGCAGATCGTGACCATCACCTACCCGCACGTGGGCAACTACGGCGTGGCGATCTACGACATGGAGAGCAACAAGCCCTACGTGCGCGGCTTCATCTCGCGCGAGTTCTCGGGTGAGTACAGCAACCACCGCGCGCAGCAGTCGCTCGAGGCCTTCATGCAGCAGTACGGCGTCGTGTCCATCCAGGGCATCGACACCCGCGCCCTGGTGCGCCGGCTGCGCGAGGGCGGCGTGGTCAAGGGCGTCATCGCCCACCGCTCGTACACCCACCCGGAAGACGCCTACGGCGAGTTCACGCCCGCCGAGGAGCAGGTCTACGTGCAGCGCGCCCGCGACCACCAGGACATCGACGGGCACGACATGACCAAGGAAGTCACCACGCCGCTGCCCTACGCCTTCCCCACGCTGCGGCAGGGCAAGCGCGTCGTGCTGATGGACTTCGGGATCAAGCACACCATCATCGAGCGGCTGGCCGAGGTGGGTATCGAGCCCATCGTGGTGCCCGCGCACACCACCCCGGCGCAGATCATGGCGCTGCAACCGCACGGCCTGTTCCTCTCGAACGGCCCCGGCGATCCCGCCCCGCTGGAGTACGCCCACAAGACCGCCTGGGAGATGATGGGCCTGCTGCCGACCTTCGGCATCTGCCTGGGCCACCAGATCCTGGGGCTCGCGGCAGGCGGCAAGACCTTCAAGATGAAGTTCGGGCACCGGGGCGGCAACCAGCCGGTCAAGAACCTGCTCACCGGCAACGTCGAGATCACGTCGCAGAACCACGGCTACGCGGTGGACATCGACTCGATTCCCAACGGGGCTTTCGTCGCCACGCACGTCAACCTCAACGACGGCACGCTGGAGGGCATGGCCCACAGCCGCTACCCGGTGTTCAGCGTGCAGTACCACCCCGAAGCCAGCCCCGGTCCGCACGACAGCCGCTACCTCTTCGACCGCTTCATCGAGGAGATCGACGCCTTTGACGGCGGCGACGGCTCGCCCATCGTCAAGGCGAGCGCGGGGCGACTGGGCGTCTGAGCCTCCGGCTCCTCACGAAGTTTTTCTAGAGTGTTCGGTGTGGCTCCTGAAGGCGCACCGAACCTCTTCCGTTTTCTGACCGTGCGGCGGCCGGTGCGCCGGGTCGCCCTCGGGGCGGCGCTCGCGCTGCTGGCGCCGGGGCTGCCGGGCCGCGCGGCGACGGCCCCAGCCCAGACCGCCTCGCCGCCGACCGTCCGCTTCGTACTGACCCAGACGCTGGTGCGCCCGGCGACAGGGGGCGGGGCCGACCGCTACGAGCCCTCGCCCGCCTCGGTGGTGCCCGGCGACCTGCTGCGCGAGGAAGTCGCCGTGACCAATGTGGGCCGCGCAGCGCTGCGGAACGTGCTGGTCGCCTTGCCGGTGCCGGGCGGCACGGCCTACGCGGGCCGCGCGACCCCGGCCACCGCCGGCTGGACCCTCCAGTTCTCGGACGACCGGGGACGCACCTACGCCGCGCAGCCGGCCCGCACCGTGAGCCGCACCGAAAACGGCAGGGCGGTGAGCCGTCAGGTCGCTGCCCCGCCCGAAACCTACACCCATGTGCGCTGGACGGTGGCGACCCTGCGGCCCGGCGAGACCCTCAAATTCAGTTTCCGGGTGAGTGTCCGGGCCGCCGGGGCGCAGGACGGGAACTGACCCCCACCCGCCGCTCCCGGCCTGGATGAAGAAAAACCCGGAGCCGCTGCGGGCGGGCAGAATCTATCCTGCGCGGGAAAGATTCGCCCTCATCCCCCGCCGGGGCCGGGTGCCCGGTGCGGCGCTCTCCCCGGCCCGCACTTCAGGACCCAGCCCACCGGAGGCCCCCATGAGTGACCAGCCCGACCTGTTCGGCCAGAAGGACGCCGCGCCCAGACCCGTGATGCCCGCCGGGCTCCCCGAGTCGTGGCGCGCCGCCCTGGCCGACGAGTTCGCCGCGCCCTCCTTCCACGCCCTCAAGGATTTCCTGGTCGAGGAACGCCGCACCCATACCGTCTATCCCCCGGCCCCCGACGTCTTCAATGCCCTGCGCCTCACCCCGCTGGAGAACGTCCGGGTCCTCATCCTCGGTCAGGACCCCTACCACGGTGCGGGACAGGCGCACGGCCTGTCCTTCAGCGTGCGGCCCGGCGTGCGCGTGCCCCCCAGCCTCCAGAACATCTACAAGGAGTTGCAGACCGACCTGCCCGGCTTTACCCCGCCCCGGCACGGCGACCTGCGGGCCTGGGCCGAGCAGGGCGTCCTGCTGCTCAACGCGGTGCTGACGGTGCGCGCGGGCGAGGCGAACAGCCATGCGGGCAAGGGCTGGGAGGGGTTCACCGACGCGGTGATCCGGGCGGTGAATGCCAAGCCGGGGCGGGTGGTGTTCGTGCTGTGGGGGGCGTACGCGCGCAAGAAGGCCAAGCTGATTACGGGCCGGCAGCACGTGATCATCGAGTCGGCGCACCCGTCGCCGCTGAGCATGGCGCGGTTCATGGGGAGCCGGCCGTTCTCGAAGGTGAATGCGGCGCTGGAGGAGGCGGGCGAGGCGCCCATCGACTGGCAGCTTCCCCTCAAGGTCGAGGCCGAGTAATGCCCAGCCGCACCGACCTGCTGGCCGAGGACTACCTGCGCCGCGAGGGCCATGACCCCAAAAAGTTCAGGTATTTCTACCCCGACGGCCGGCCGTACCGCGACAAGGCCGGGATCGCGCGCATCGCGTCGCTGGCGGTGCCGCCCGCCTACGAGGACGTGTACGTGGCCCCCGACGCCGACGCCGAGGTGCAGGCCTTCGGGCGCGACGCCGCCGGGCGGCTGCAATACCGTTACCACCCCGACTTCGTGCAGGCGGGCGCCCTCAAGAAGTGGCAGCGCCTGAGCCGCTTCGCCGGGGCGCTGCCCACCCTCAAGGCCGTGACCGGCAGCGACCTGCGCGCGGGCGGCCTGCCCCCCCGCAAGGTGCTGGCCCTCATGACCCGGCTGCTGCACGTGGCCCGGTTCCGGGTGGGCAGCGACACCTACGCCCGCCAGCACCAGACCTACGGCCTGAGCACCCTGCGCCAGCGGCACGTGAAGGTCGAGGGGAACACGGTCGTCTTCGACTTCAAGGGCAAGCACGGCGTCTCGCAGCACAAGGCGGCCACCGACCGCACCCTGAGCGGCAACATCGCGCGCCTGCTCGACCTGCCCGGCCCCTGGCTGTTCCAGACGGTGGACGCGGAGGGCGAGCGCCGCCGCATCCATGCGCCCGAGCTCAACGCGTACCTGCGCGAGGTGATCGGGCCGTTCACGGCCAAGGACTTCCGGACCTGGGGCGGCACGCTGCTCGCCGCCGAGTATCTGGCCGAGGCGGGCGTGCAGGAAACCGAGCGCGCCGCGCGCAAGGTGCTCGTGGAATGCGTGAAGGTCGTGGCCGCCGACCTGGGCAACACGCCCGCCGTCACGCGCGGCAGCTATGTCTGCCCGGTCATCTTCGACCGCTACCTGGAGGGCAAGGTGCTCGACGATTACGAGCCGCGCACCGCCCGGCAGGAGGCCGAACTGGAGGGCCTGACCCGCAGCGAGGCCGCCCTGAGCCGCCTGCTCGCCAGCGAGAAGACCCTGCGGGGCCGCAGTCGGGAGCGCCGGGCCACCGGCGCCTGACCCGGTCCGGCACCCCGGCCCAGGCCCTCTCCAGGAATGGAGGGGGCCGCGCGTTGTCGCCCGCCCGGCCCCGGTCCGGTCTCCCGTGGTGCCCGGACTGCGGGTTGTATACGGCAAAATGAGCATTTGACTAGGTTTTTTTAGACATTGCGTCCGGGAAACCCTATGCTGATGCTATGCAGGGATGCGACTTCTGCAAATTGGACGGTAAAAAGGAGACGCCATGAAACTGATCACGGCGATCGTCAGGCCCGACCGGGTCCAGCAGGTTAAAGAGGCGCTGTTTCAGGCCGGCATCAGCGGCCTGACCCTCTCGCGGGTGAGCGGGCACGGCGGCGAGCAGGAAATCGTGGAGCACTACCGGGGCACGCGCGTGATGGTCGAGTTCCACGACAAGGTGGAATTCCGCATGGCCGTCAGCGAGCCCTTCGTGGACATCGCCATCAAGGCGATCTGCAAGGGCGCGCGGACCGGCGAGGTGGGCGACGGCAAGATCTTCGTGCAGCCCCTCGAGCGCGTCGTGCGTATCCGCACCGGCGAGGAAGACAACTCGGCCCTGACCCCCGTCAACGAGACCCGGCTGACCCCCGCCTGAGGGCGGTTTCCGACAGGAGGAAGTGACCATGCGCACACCCGACCGCACCACCGCCCTCGCGGCCGCGCCCCTGCTGGCCCTGGCGCTCGGCAGCGCCGCCCTAGCCCAGGGCGCGGCGACCCCGCCCCCCACCCTGAACAGCGGCGACACCGCCTGGATGCTCGTCTCGGCCGCCCTGGTGCTGCTGATGACGCCGGGCCTGGCCTTCTTCTACGGCGGCCTGACCCGCGCCCAGAGCGTCCTGAACACCATGATGATGAGCGTCGTGTCCATCGGCCTCGTCGGCGTGCTGTGGATGCTCGCGGGCTACACCATCGCCTTCGGGCCGAACGGCAACGCCCTGGTCGGCGGCTTCTCGAACCTGGGCCTGGAAGGCCTGCAGGGCCAGCTCACCGGCACCATCCCCAGCTACGTCTTCGCGGCCTTCCAGGCGATGTTCGCCATCATCGCGCTGGCGCTCATCTCGGGAGCGGTCATCGAGCGCATGCGCTTCGGGGCCTTCGTGCTGTTCGGCGGCCTCTGGAGCCTGCTGATCTACTCGCCCCTGGCCCACTGGGTCTGGAGCAGCGACGGCTGGCTATTCAAGGACGGCGCGCTGGACTTCGCGGGCGGCACCGTCATCCACATCTCGGCCGGGGTCTCGGCGCTCGTCGCCGCCTTCGTGCTCGGGCCGCGCATCGGCTTCCCGCGCAACGCCCACATCCCCCACAACGTGCCGCTGGTGCTGCTGGGCGCGGGCCTGCTGTGGTTCGGCTGGATGGGCTTCAACGCCGGGTCGGCCGCCGCCGCCAACCAGACCGCCGGCCTCGCCTTCATCACCACCCTGATCGCCCCCGCCGCCGCGATGCTCACCTGGCTGGTCTGGGAGTCCTCGCGCGCCGGCAAGCCGACCGCCGTGGGCGCCGCCACCGGCCTGGTCGTGGGCCTGGTCGCCATCACCCCCGCCTGCGCCTTCGTGAGCCCCTGGGCCGCCGTGATCGTCGGGGCCGTGGGCGCCACCGCGAGCTACTGGGCCGTGCAGCTCAAGCACCGCCTGCGCGCCGACGACAGCCTCGACGTGTTCGCCTGCCACGGCGTCGCCGGCATCGTGGGCGCCCTGCTGACCGGCGCGCTGGCCTTCACGACCGGCAGCGGCAAGCCCTGGGGCGAGCAGATGCTCACGCAGATCGTCAGCGTGGTCGCCAGCGTGGTCTGGGCGGGCGTCGGCTCCTTCGTCCTGCTCAAGCTGGTGGGCCTGGTCATGCCGCTGCGCGTTCCGGCCAGTCAGGAAGTCGCGGGCATCGACCAGAGCGCCCACAGCGAACAGGGCTACAGCGAGAACGAAACCGGCCTGGGCGCCCCCGTCTTCCTCGGCGGCGACTGAGGACCAAGCTCCACCTGCGACACCAGAACCTCCACGTTGCCCCGCCACCGACCGCATCCCCGGTGGCGGGGTTTTCCGTGCCGGGTCTACAGCAGGATCACGTCCACCTCGTCCCCGGCCTCCACCTTCTGGCCCTCGGGCACGATGACCAGGGCGTCGGCGTCGCTCAGGGACCGCAGCACGCCGCTGCCCTGCTGGCCGTAGTCGCTGACCTGCCCCCCGGTGATGGTCGCGCGCCAGAAGGCGGTCTTGTCGCTCAGGGTCCGGAAGGGCGTCGCGGCGCGCAGGTGCAGGGTCTGCACCGGCTGGCCGGTCAGCGCCGGGCGCACGATGACGTGAAAGACCACGAGGCTGCTCACCGGGTTGCCCGGCAGGCCGAAGACCGGCAGGCCCTTCCAGCCGCCGAGCAGGGCGGGGCCGCCGGGGCGCATCCGCACCTTCCAGAAGGACACCCGGCCCTGGTCGATGAGCAGGTCGCGCATGAAGTCGTACTTGCCCATGCTGACGCCGCCACTGGTGAGGAGCACGTCGGCGCCGCCCGCGCGCGCGATGGCGTCCTCCAGGGCCTCGGGGCGGTCGGGGGCGTGGCCCAGCGGCACGACCTCGCAGCCGGCCTCGCGCAACATGGCGCCCAGGCCCACGCTGTTGGAGTCGTACACCTGCCCGGCGCGCAGCGGGGTGCCGGGGGCGACCACCTCGTCGCCGGTCGAGAGCAGGGCCACGCGCAGCCGCCGCCTGACCCGCACCTCGGCGTGGCCCAGCGCGGTCGCCAGCGCCAGCCGGGGCGAGGTCAGCGGCAGCCCGGCGCGCATGACCACCTCGCCCGCGCGGAAGTCGCCGCCCTCGGCGCGCACGTCGCCGGGGCTGGCGGCGCGCAGCAGCTCCACGGCGTCCAGCCCCTGGTCACGCAACTGCTCGACCGGGCAGATGGCGTCGGTGCCGCGCGCCATCGGGGCGCCGGTGTAGATCCGCACGCACTCGCCCGGACCGACCTCGCCCGTGAACGGCTCGCCTGCCCGGCTCTCGCCCACGACCTTCAGGAGCACGGGCGTGTCGGGGCCGGCCCCCCGCGTGTCGGCCTCGCGGCAGGCGATGCCGTCCAGCGCGCTCTCGGTGGCCGAGGGGTGGCTGACCAGGGCGGCGAGGTCCCCGGCCAGCACCCGGCCCAGGGCCTGGGCGACCGCGACCGTCTCGGTGCCGGGGTCGGGCAGCAGCGCCGCGAGCATGGCGCGCGCCTCCTCGACACTGACATGCATGGGAAAAGCCGGTGGGGTAGAGGAGGTGGGCAGGGGCATGAGGGCCAGCATAAAGGCCACGGTCCCTGCCCCAGGGAAGGCGCTTGCTAGACTGGGGAGCGCAGAGCCCCGGGCCGAGGGAGGCCCGGAGCAGGGAGGACCACCTATGAACATCGCCCAGAACAAAGTCGTCGAACTCGAATACAAGCTCACGGTAGACGGCGAGGTCATCGACCAGAGCGAACCGGGTGAGCCGTTGGTGTACCTCCAGGGCCACAACAACATCATTCCGGGGCTGGAGCGGGCGCTGGAAGGCAAGCAGACCGGCGACAGCCTCCAGGTCACCGTGCAGCCCGAAGACGGCTACGGCGTGCGCGACGAGGACGCCATCGAGGACCTGGAGCGCTCGGACTTCGAGGACGATATCGAAGTCGGCGCGACCTACTACGCGCAGGCCGAGGACGGCAGCGTACTGCCCTTCACGGTGCTGGCCATCGACGGCGACACCGTGCAGGTGGACTTCAACCCCCCGCTGGCGGGCGAGGTCCTGAACTTCGACGTGAAGGTCCTGAACGTGCGCGACGCGACCGCCGAGGAGCTGGAGCACGGCCACGCCCACACCGAAGGGATGCACGACCACTAAACATTCCGGAGCAGGACGCGGGAAGCGTGGGCCGGCTGGCCCGCCGCTTCCCGCCTTTCCTTGAAGGGCGGGCGCGGAAAGACCGGGGCAGCGCAGGAAGCCGGCCGCGCCGTACTACACTGGGGAGCGAGATGCCGCTGGAATCCGGGGTGCTGCTGGCCGGCCGCTATGAGCTGCGCGCCTTGCTGGGAGAAGGAGGCAGCGCGCAGGTGTTCCGCGCCGCAGACGCGCTGCTGGGGCGCGAGGTGGCGGTCAAGGTCATGCACGCGCATGTGCCCGAGTCCGACCGCCGGCGCTTTCTGCGCGAGGTCCGGACCCTGGCGCGCCTGACCCATCCCGGCGTGGTCCCGGTTCTGGACCTGGGCGAGGAGCAGGAGGGGGGACGGCCCTTTTTCACCATGCCGCTGCTGACCGGCGGCCCGATCACGGCGCTGGGGCCGCTGGAAGACGCGCCCGGGCCGCTGGCGCAGTTCCTGACGGCGGCGGCCTTCGCGTCGCGGGCGCTGCATTTCGTGCATGCCCAGGGCATCGTGCACCGTGACCTCACGCCGGGCAACGTGCTGCTCGACGGTGCGGGGTTGCCGCGCATCATGGACTTCGGGCTGGTGGCCCTGTCCGAGCAGACCCGGCACCTCACCCGCAGCGGGGTCACGCTGGGTACGCCCGCCTACATGGCCCCCGAGCAGGCCAAGGGCACGGGGGTGGACGCCCGCAGCGACCTGTACGCGCTGGGCGCGGTGCTGTACCGCGTGGCCTGCGGCAGCCCGCCCTTCGTCGGCGACAGTGACCAGAGCGTGCTGTACCAGCATGTCTACGAGGCCGCCCCCGATCCGCGTGAGCTGAACCCGGCCATTCCCGACGCGGTGGCGCAGGTGCTGCTGGCCCTGCTCGCCAAGCGGCCCGAGCGCCGGCCCGAGAGCGGCGAGGTGCTCGCGCACCTGTGGGCGCTGGCGCGGCGGGACGTGTGGACGGCCCACGCGCGCGGGCAGTACCGGGGCGGGCGCGTGCGCAGCGGCGAGCATCCCGACGGCCCGGCCCGCGTGGCGCGGCTTCAGGAGGCCTGGAGCGTGGCCCTGCCCGGCGAGGTGACGTGGCCGGCGGCGGTGGTGGGCGAGGGCGACCTCGTGGCCGTGGGCACGCGCGGCGGGCAGCTGATCCTGACCCACACGTCGGGGCGGCCCTACGCGACCCTCGCGGCGCGTGACGAGGTGACCGCCCCGGCGACCTTCTTGGGCGGGCACGTGCTGTACGGGGCCTGGGACGGCACCCTGCGCCGCGCCGAGTTGCAGAGCGGGCAGGAGGTCTGGCGGCACCAGGCCCGCGCCGAATTCACCGGGGCCCCCACCGTCTGGGCCGACCGGGTGCTGGCCGCCAGCCGCGACGGGCACCTCCACGCCCTGAACCTGCGCACCGGCGAGCTGGCCTGGGCCTACCGCACCGGGGGGCCACTGGCGGCCAGTCCGGGTCATCTGGGCGGGGGCGGCGCTGCTGTGCGACGAGGACGGCTGGCTGCACGCCATCGACGCCCGCAGCGGGGGGCCGCTGTGGAAGGTCGAGGTGGGCACGGTCCACGCGACCCCGGCCCTGCTGCCCACCGGCCCGGCCGAGGCCACACTGGTCGTCGCCACCTGGCCCGGCGAGGTCCATGCCCTGCGGCTGAGCGCGGCGTCGGGGCGCGCCGCCCTGAACACCGAGGAACCGATCCTGTGGACCTACGACCTGGAGGACGAGGTCTGGGCCTCGCCCGCCATCGCCCGCTCGGCCCTGGCCGCGCCGGTCCCGGCGGCGTCCGACGAGGCCGCGCTGCCCGACGCCCCGGCGCAGGGCGCTCAGGCGGCGCGGGGCCCGGCCGGGGGGCACGGGGTGGTCGTGGTGGCCGGATGGGGCGGCGTGGTGCGGGCGCTGCGGCTCTCGGACGGCGAAGACCTCTGGGCACACGCGCTCGAAGGCCGGGTCACGGCCAGCCCGGTCATCAGTGGGGGGATGGTCTACCTGGCCTCCGAACTGGGTGAACTGACGGCGCTCGACCTCGCCACGGGCGCGGTGCGCTGGACCCGGCGCGAGCGCACCGGCGTGCAGGCCACCCCACTCGCTGCCGGCGGCGCGCTGTATGTCGCCTTCATGGACGGGACCCTGCGCGCCTACCGCGACGCCACCCCGGCCTGGACCCCTGGCGGCGCGCGCGAGGACTGAGGGTCCGGGCAAGGGGCCGCGCGGATTCTCACCTGCGGCGCATCCATCCCGGCGCGCGCCGGGGCTAGACTCGGGGGCAAAGTGGCGCCCGCGCCCGTCCCCCTGGAGGTCCACCCATGCCCAATCTCGGTCCCGGAGAAATTCTCGTCATTCTGATAGTCGCGCTGCTGGTGTTCGGGCCGCGCAAACTGCCGGACCTGGGCAAGAGCCTGGGCGGCGCGCTGCGCGAGTTCCGCCGCAGCACCCAGGGCCTCAAGGAAGACTTCGACGGCGCGATGCGCGAGTCGCCCGCCCCGGCCCAGGCCCAGACGGCCCAGCCGGTCACCCAGGTCATCGCCGCCCAGCCCCAGGTGGTCACGGCGCAGGCCGTCACCCCCCAGGCCGCCGCTCCCCAGCCCCAGGCCACGCCGACCGCCGAACCCCGCCAGGGCTGAAGACTTCCCGCTGCCCCCGGCCGCCCCCGCTTGTAAGCACGCTGCAAGCGGGGGCGGTTATAACAGAGGAGATGGTGTCTCCTGCCTCCTCCTGCCCGCCGGGCCGACCGGACCACGCGTGAATACCGCCCTGCTGGTGGCCCTGTTCGTGGTCACGCTGCTGCTGCTCGTCCGTATGTCCGAGCGTGCCCTGAGCGCCGTGCTGGCCGTGACAGGCGCGGTTCTGGTGCTGTTCCTGGCCGCCGTGAACCTGGGCGCGACCCAGGGGGACCTGCTGGCCCGCCTGGCGCGCACCCAGGGCCTTCTGGTCGTGGTGGTCACGCTGCTGGGGGGCGCGGCCTTCACGCTCGGCGCGCCGCAGCTGCCCCGGCTGCGCACGGGTGGGCTGCGGCTGCTCGAGCGGGCGCGGCCGGTGCGGGTCCAGCGCACCGCCAAGCCTGTGGCAGCCACCCCGCGCGCCCCGACCCACCTGACCGTCAGCGACCTGCATTTTCAGGAGTACGAGGTGCTCGACCGCGTGGGGGTCGGCGGCATGGGCAGCGTGTACCGCGCCCGGCGCAAGAACGACGGCAAAGTCGTGGCCCTCAAGGTGCCGCAGGAGAAGTACCTCGCCGACGCCAAATTCGTCAAGCGCTTCTACCGCGAGGCGGAGGTGCTCAAGCGCTTCAGCCACCCCAACATCGTGCGGGTCTACGACTACCGCATGCAGGACCCCGAGCACTACATCGCCATGGAGTTTCTCGACGGGCAGAGCCTCGAAGCCCTGCTGGAGGAACGTGAACTGGGCTTCGGGGAGAGCGTGCAGATCCTGCGGGCGCTGGCCGACGCCCTGCGGCACATTCACATGCAGAACGTGGTCCACCGTGACATCAAGCCCGCCAACGTGATGGTCACGCAGGGGGCCCTGAGCGGCGGGCAGCTGCGCGACGGCGGGGTCAAGCTCATGGACTTCGGCATCGCGGTGGGCAAGGTCCTGACCCGCCTGACCATGACCGGCGCGCGGGTGGGCACGCCCATCTACATGGCGCCCGAGCAGGCCAAGGGCAACCGCGTGGATGCCCGCAGCGACGTGTATTCGCTGGGGCTGCTGGCCTACGAGATGGTCACCGGTCAGACCGCCTTCCGGGGCAGTTACGAGGCGGTCGTGCACCAGCAGGTCTTCGAGTCGCCCAAGCCGCCCAAGCAGGTGCGGCTGGACGTCCCGGGCAAATTCAGCGACCTCGTGCTGGACATGATCGAGAAGGACCCGGCGGGCCGCCCCACCCTCGACGAGGTGATCGCGCGCATCGACGCGGGCGTGCTGAGCGACGAGACCTTCGACGATCCGGTGGCCCTGGCGATCAGCATTCAGGAGCGGCACGGCACGCTGCGGCTGCTTGACCTGCACGGCAAGCTGCGCCTGAGCCTGCGTGACCAGTCGAGCGGCGAGGCCGGGCTGCCGGGCGCGCCCGGGGCGATTGTGGGCGACCGTCAGGGCCACCTGTACATCGCCCTCGTGGACCTGCGCCAGGGCAAGGGCGGGCCGCTGATCCGCAAGCTCGACGCCCAGGGCCGCGAGGTGCTCGCCTTCGGCAGCTACGGCCTGGCCGAGGGCGAACTGCTGCGCCCGGTGGGCCTCGCCATGATCGGCCCGGAACTGTACGTTCTCGATGCCGAGTCCTGCGCCGTGAGCGTGTTCACCGCCCAGGGCAAGTTCGTGCGGCGCTTCGGCGGGCGCGGCAGCGGCATGGGGCGCTTCGCCCAGCCCGCCGCCATCGCCGCGTCGCCGGCGGGCGAAATCTACGTGCTCGACCACGGCAGCTGCGAGGTGCAGCGCTTCAGCGCCCAGGGCGAGTATCTCAGCCGCTACGCCTTCCGCCTCGACCGGGGCAGCGAGGGCCTGCGCCCCCTGGAAGGCCTGAGCGTGGACGCCGCCGGCAACGTGTACATCGTGGACAGCGTGGCGCGCAAGCTGCGCCGGGTGGGTGCCGACGGCAGCTCCGGCACGGCCTTCGCCCTGGAGACGCTGGTCGGCGAACCGGCCGACGCCACCTGGCTGCTCCAGGTCAGCGAGCAGGGCCAGATCTACGCCGTGCGTCAGGGCGGACAGGTCCTGCGGACCTATTCGCCGGCGGGCGACCTGCTCACCTCGCGCGACATGTACGCCCCCGTGATGGCGATGGCCCTGCTCGAGCGTCCCCGGGTCGGCAGTCATGCCTGAGCCGGGGCTGCGGCTCTACAGCCGTGTGGGCTGCCACCTGTGCGAACAGGCCGAGGAGAGGCTGGACCGCTACGGGTTCGAGTACGAGCGGCTGGAGGTGAGCGGCGACCCCGAGCGCGAGCGGCTGTACGGCCACGACGTGCCGGTGCTGACCGACCGTGCGGGCCGGGTGCTGCTGCGCGGCGTGTTCGGGCCGGGCCGCCTGGGTGAGCTGCGGCTGCGGCTGCGGCGCGAGCTGGCCCCCGGCGGGGCCGGAGACGTCTAGCCCGGCGTCTGCTATGCTCCGGAACGCTATGGAACGCACTTTTGCCATGATCAAGCCCGACGGCGTCCGCCGTGGCCTGACCCCCGAAATTCTCGCGCGCATCGCCCGCAAGGGCTACCGCGTGGTGGGCCTCAAGCAGATGGTGATCTCGCGCGAGACCGCCGAGAGCCACTACGGCGAGCACCGCGAGCGTCCCTTCTTCGGTGAGCTGGTGAGCTTCATCACCGGCGGGCCGGTCGTCGCCATCGCCCTGGAAGGCGAGAACGCCATCGCCGGCTGGCGCGGCATGATGGGCGCGACCAACCCCGCCAACGCCGCCCCCGGCACCATCCGCGCCGACTTCGCCACCACCACGGGCGAGAACGTCACCCACGGCAGCGACAGCAGCGAAAGCGCCGAGCGCGAGCTGGGCCTGTTCTTCCGCCCCGAAGAGCTGCTCTAAGCCCCGCCCCGCAGGCCCCGGCCACGACCTCGACGGGTCGGGACCGGGGTCTTCCATTGGCCCCCATCGGGGGCGACCGGGAAAAAGAGTGAGGCGTGTGGACCGAGCTGTTAGTCTGCCCCTTGTCTGCCGGTGTCCGCTCCCTGAACGGGGCATCTGGTGACTGGCGCGGCGCGGTGGTGGCCCCGCGCCTGCGAAGGGGGCCAGCGGCCTTCCGGGAACAGCTGAGCGGAGCAGGACAGGAGCGGGGGAGGGCCGGGCGACGCCGCGCGGCCCGGACGGCCCAGGGTGGAGGTACGGCTTTGGACGGAGAGCAGAATCTGCTGTGGCAACTGCGCGAACGCCTCCGTCTGGGGCTGTGCGCCGCCGTGCTGCTGCGCTTTTTGCTGCTGCCGGGCATGTCCGGGGACAGCGCGGTGCAGGTCCGGGCCTACGTCGCCCTGCTGGCCCTGCTGGGGGTGGTGATGAGCCTGCTGGGGCTGTCGCGCCGAAAACCCAGCCGACTGCTGGCTGAGGTGGTCTGGGCGCTGCCCACCCTGCTGATCGCGCCGCTGTGGGCGGCCCACCTGAGCCGGATGGGCGGCAGCCCGGCCGAAATGCTGCTGTGGCTCGGGGTCATCGTCGTGGCGCTGTTCGTCTTTCTAGGGTCGGTGCTGGGCGCGGCCTTCTCGGCGGTGCTGGCCCTGCTGCTGGGACTGGTGCTGATGATGTGGCCCCCCACCGGCGAGGCGGCGACGCTGTGGCACTCGGCCGCCCTGGCCCTGCCCGCCATGGCGGTCCTGAGTTTCAGCCTGATGCGCTTTACCGAGGTCCATCTCACGGTCTATGCCGAAACCACCGACCAGTTGCGCGCGGCGCGGCTCGACGCCCTGACCGGAAGCCTGGGGCGCGCGGCGCTTGAAGAACATCTAGGCAAGGCGGCCGTGTATGCCCGGCGCAGCAGTACGCCGCTGAGCATCATCGTGACCGACATCGACCGGTTCAAGCAGGTGAACGACCAGCACGGCCACGGTGCGGGCGACGACGTGCTGCGGGCCTTCGCCAAGCGGCTGCGGCGCAGCGTGGGGGGGCTGGGCGGCACGGTGGGCCGCTGGGGGGGCGAGGAGTTCCTGATCGTCCTGCCGGGACTGTCGCGCACCGACGCCCTGGTGCTGGCCGAGACGCTGTGCCGCGAGGTGGAGCGTGGCCCGCTGGCCGGACTGAACGTGACGGCCAGCTTCGGGGTGGCGGCCCTGCGCGACGCCACCGACTCGCCCGCCTCGCTGTTCGCCCGCGCCGACGCGCGGCTGTACGAGGCCAAGGCGGCGGGCCGCAATACGGTGCGCTGAGGCGCGCCCCCGCTTTCCCTCAGGGCGCGAAGGCGGGCAGCAGTGCCGGCTGGAGCTGCGTGACATAGCCCCGGGTGAGCAGCCGCAGGCCTTTCCCGTCCGGCAGCACCAGCACGTCCTTCAGGCGGCCTCCCCGGATGACGGTGCCCGGTCCCTGGGCGGTCTGGACGGCGCGGCCCTGACCGGCAGCGAGGTCGGCGGCCGAAAACTGCGCGCCGCTTACGGTCATGACCCAGGCCAGGGGCCGCAGGTCGCTGTCGTAGTCCACCTGCACGCTACGGGCGGGCAGCGGCGGCCGCTTGTCCCAGCGCACCCGGCGCACGCCGTGGCCTTCGCGGGTACGCGCGTCGGCGCTGGCGTCGTAGGACCCGTTGGCGGTGAACAGGACCCGCGCCGCGAGGTCCTCGGCCGCAGGCTGTTTCTGACAGGCGGCCAGCAGCGCGCAGAGCGTCAGGGCCGCCAGGGCCGCGCCCCTGGGGGGCGGGAAGGAGGGTTTCACCCCGCCACCATACGCCCGCGCCGCCGGGACGAACGCCCGCGCCGCCGGCCCGAGGTGAGACGAGGGTAAAGTGCCGTGCCACACGGCTTAAGTCCGCTTCATATCCCCTTCAGAACGCGTGCTAGACTTGGCGGCGTGTGCCTGCGACCAGGGGTTCGGTACCCCAACAACCCGAACGCCGCCCACAGGGGCGGCGCGAACAGCTTTCGGGATTGGGGTGGTGCGCTCGACTGGACTTGAACCAGCGGCCTTTGGCTTCGGAGGCCAACGCTCTATCCAGCTGAGCTACGAGCGCGAAAGCTCAGGTACCCTAGCATTTTGCCCCAAGGAGATCAAGTGAAACGAAAACCACTCGTGAACGGTCTGTTGATCGTTCTGGCCCTGCTTCTCGTGGTGGGGATGGCCTACCAGTTCGTGCCCTCGCTGCGCGGCGGCGGCGCGGGCGGCCTGTTCGGCCGTCAGACCGGCACGCCGGCCCTCCGCGTGGACGGCGCGACCGTCACGGTCGAGGAACTCGAAGCGGCGCGCCGCAGCAACCCCGTGATCGCCGGCACCGACACCGGCCTGCTGGGCGACGACTTCAAGACCTACGTGGTGGCGCAGAGCGTTCGCCGGGCGTTGTACACCCAGGCCGCCAGCGACATCAACGTGAGCCGTCAGGACGTGGACGCCGAGGTCAAGAAGTTCCGTGAGGCGCGCAACCTGACCGACAACAAGGCCTGGACCGATGCCCTCCAGGGGGCAGGCCTGACCGACGCGGCCTACCGTACCCAGGTGCGTGACCAGCTGGCCGTGCAGCGCAAGGTCGAGTCGCTGCAAAAGGACGTGCCGGCCGCCACCGACGCCGAGGCGCAGGCCTACTACGACCTGAACCAGAACCAGTACCAGAGCGACGCCCGTATCGTGGGCCGTGAGATCGTGGTCGCCGACCGCGCCAAGGCCGACGCCCTGCTGACCCAGGCGCGCGCGTCCGGGGCCGACTTCGCGGCCCTGGCGAGCGCCAACAGCACCGAGTTCAAGGACCGGGGCGGCGCGCTGGGTCCCATCGAGAACGGCAGCCCGCGTCCGGTCGCCCAGGTGGCCCTGCCCACCGAGGTCGCCGCGGCGGCCTTCGCCCTGAAGGACGGCGGCGTGACCGACGTGGTCGCCAGCGGCGGCAAGTTCTACATCGTCAAGGTCGAGCGCTACCTCGCGCCCGCCACCCGGCCCTTCTCGGAAGTCAAGAGCCAGGTGCAGGCCACCGTCACCCAGCAGAAGAAGGACGCCGTGGTCGAGAAATGGCTCGACGGCCTCCAGAAGGACGCCAAGATCGAGTACGTGGACCCGGCCTGGAAGGTCGAGAACCCCACCGTGGCGACCGTGTCGGGCCAGAACATTCCCTACGCCGACGTCGTCGAGCAGGTCGTGAACAACCAGCAGCTCGCGCAGATCTTCCAGCAGCTGCCCGCCGAGCAGGTTGCCGGGCTGGTCAACACCGGCCTCAAGCCCCAGATCGTCAAGCAGCTCATCAGCGGCTACGCGGCCCCCACCATCGCCGAGAAGCTCAAGCTGAACCTCGTCGGCACCCGTCAGGAGATCGCCACCGCCCTGAGTGCCTACGGCGCGCGTGACGTGAAGGTCTCCGACAGCGACGTGCAGGCCTTCTACCGCCAGAACGTCGCGCAGTTCGAGACCCCCGGCAGCGCGAGCGTGGACGAGGCCAGCTTCGCCACCCGCACTCAGGCCGAGGCCTTCCGCACCGACTGGAACGGGCAGGGCGAGTTCGTGGCGGCGGCGACCCGTGCAGGCGGCACCGTGAGCGAGCGCGGCGCGGTGACCTCGGGCGACCAGAAGCTCGGCAGCGAGCTGGAAACGGCCGTCTTCGGCCCCAACCTGCGCAGCGTGGGCGAGGGCAGCCTCTCGCCGGTCGTGCAGAACGGCCAGCGCTTCTCGGTGGCCTACGTCACCGATCTCAAGCGCGCCACCACCCAGCCGCTGAGCGCCGTGCGCGCCCAGATCGAGGAGCAGGTCCTGGCGAGCAAGAAGAACGAAGCGGGCCAGAAGTTCCTGGAAGCGCAGGTGGCGACCCTCAAGCCCACCGACCGTCTCCAGACCGTGCTCGCGGCCCAGGCCAAGCGCGTGGCGGCGGCGACGCCCAAGACCGAGACGCCCGCGACCGGCACCCCGGCGACCGGGACGCCCGCTACGGAGACCCCGGCCGGCAGCGGCAGCACTTCGGGGAGCGGCAGTGCCTCGGGCAGCGGCGCCAGCACCCCGGCGACGGGCGCGGCCGAGAACGGTACGACCACCCCGGCGACCGGTACTCCCGCGACGGGCACCCCGGCCACCGGCACGTCCACCGAGACGGCCCCGGCCACCAGCACTCCCTGAGCCTGACCTGAAGTTCCGAGCGGTGGCCCTGCCTTGTCGGCGAGGCCGCCGCTCCGTTTACCCTACAATCGGCCGGTGACGCCGCGCCTGTCCCCGCCTGAACTCCGGGAGGGCGGCGCCGGAACCTCCGGCCCGGAAGGCTTCGTGGCCGACCTCCCGGCCTTCCGGGGCACGCTGGCCGAACTGGCGTCGGCGCTGCGCACGGGCCGCCTGGAGCCGGCCGAGGTGCCGCTGCTGCGCCTGACGCGCGAGGTGCTGGCCTGGGTGGCGGAGGTGGGCGGCGAGGACGTGTCGGCCCTGGCCCGCCGCTGGCCCGAACTGCTGCCCACCCTGGCGGGCGTGATCGCCCTGAAGGCCCGGCTGCTGCTGCCCCCTCCCGAGGCCGAGCCCATGCTGGCCGGTGAGGATGTCTGGGACGAGGACGCCGCACACGACCTGGCGGGCGGGGTCGAGGCGCTGGCCGAACTCGACCGCCTGGTGGGCTTTCTGGCGGCGCGGCGCCGCGAGCGCGAGGGCCTGATTCCGGGGCGTGCCGCGCCAGTCGAGCTGCCCCGCCGCGAGGCGCGGCGCACGCCGGGGCGCAGCCTGGCGCGGCTGGTCCAGGCCGCCCAGAACGCGGTGCGGCAGGTCGAGGTGCCGCTGCTGTCGCGCGAGCGCCTGACCCTGGCCGACGCTCTGCGCTCGCTCGTGGCTTTCGGCGAGCGGCTGCGGCACTTCACCTTCCGGGGCATTCCGGCCCAGGGCTGGGGCGAGCGCACGACCTACTTCTCGGCGCTGCTGGAAGGGGTCAAGGAAGGCCACTTCCAGGCCGAGCAGGAGGGCAGCTACGGCGAGATCCGGATCGTGGCGACCCGCCCGGAGGCAGGGGACGAGGTCCCCGGGGCCGCTCAGCTCCGGGCGTAGGCCACGGCGGCCTGCACCTGCTCCGGGCTGGGACGCACGCCGGTATACAGCACGAACTGTTCGAGTGCCTGCAGGGCCACGACCTCCAGCCCGGTGACCACCGGGCGGCCCTGTGCGCGGGCCTCCACGATCAGTGGGGTCTCGGCGGGCAGGGCCACCACGTCGAAGACCGTGCGGGCCTGGGCGATCAGCTCGGGCGCGAAGGCCAGCTCGCCCGCCTCCGGGCCGCCCGCCATGCCGATGGGCGTCACATTGACGAGCAGGTCGGCCGCCACGGGTTCGGGCTGCCAGGCCCAGCCGCAGCGTTCGGCCAGGGCGCGGCCCGCCGCCCCGTTGCGCGCGACCAGCGTGCCGCGCGTGAAGCCCGCGTCGCGCAGCGCGCAGGCCACCGCCTTGCCCATGCCGCCGCTGCCGCGCACGGCGACCGTCTGGGCGGGGTCCAGGGCATGTTCCTCCACCAGCAGCCGGATGGCCGTGTAGTCGGTGTTGTAGGCGCGCAGGAACCCGCCGCCGTTCACGATGGTGTTCACCGACCCGATGGCGGCGGCCGAGGGGTCCAGCTCGTCGAGCAGCGCGATCACGTCTTCCTTGTAGGGCATCGAGACCGCGCAGCCCCGCACCCCCAGCGCCCGGATACCCGCGACCGCGCCCGGCAGGTCGGTGGTTGTGAAGGCCTTGTAGACGTAATTCAGGTCGAGCGCGGCGTACAGCCAGTTGTGAAAGCGGGTGCCGAAGTTGCCCGGCCGCCCGGCGAGGCTCATGCACAGCCGGGTGTCGCGGTCCAGATGGGGAACGGGCCTCACAGCAGGGCGCGGTGGTCGGCGAGCATGCAGCGGTCCTGCACGACGTCCACCCCATGCGCGAGCAGCTCGGCGGCGACCTCCTCGTTGCGGATGCCCTGCTGCATCCACACGGCCCTGGGCAGCGGTTTCATGGCGAGCATGTCCGCGAGGTGCACGCCCACCTTGTCGCTGCGCCGGAACACCTCGACCACGTCTACCGGCACCGCGATCTCGGCCAGGGTCGAGACGGCCCGGTTGCCGAAAAAGCTCTCGCCGCGCGCCGCGAGCGCCGGGTTGACCGGAATGATGGTGTAGCCCTGGCGGTACATGTACTCGGGGACGTAGTGCGCCGGTTTCATGGGGTCGGGATGGAAGCCCACCACCGCGATGACCTTGTGGTCGCGCAGGATGCGGCCCACGTCCTGCAAGGTGTCCAGGTGCGTCACAGCGTTCCTCCCGGCAGGGCCCCGAAGGCCGCGCGGGCGGCGTCGAGGGTGGCGTTCAGTTCGGTGTCGGTATGGGCCGCGCCGGTGAAGATGCTCTCGAACTGCGAGGGCGCCCAGTACACGCCGCGCGCGAGCATGGTCTGGAACCACGCCGCGAAGGCCCGCGTGTCGCTGCGCGCCGCGTCGGCATAGTTGCACACCGAACCGTGGGGCGCGTCCTGGAAGAAGGCCGTGAGCATCGAGCCGACCCGGTTCACGCTCAGGGGCACGCCGGCCGCCTGCGCCTCGTTGACCAGCCCCTCACCCAGCGCCGCCGTGTAGGCGTCGAGACGAAGGTACAGGTCCGGGTCGGCTTCCAGTGCGCCCAGGGTCGCCAGTCCGGCGGCCATCGCCAGCGGGTTTCCACTCAGCGTGCCCGCCTGGTACACCGGCCCCTGCGGCGAGACGTAATCCATGATCTCGGCGCGGCCCCCGTAGGCCCCCACCGGCAGGCCCCCGCCGATGATCTTGCCCCAGCAGGTCAGGTCGGGCGAGAGGCCCAGCAGCCCGGTCGCGCCGTTCAGGCTCAGGCGAAAGCCCGTCATGACCTCGTCGGCGATGAGGACAGCCCCCGCCGCCTTGACGCGGTGCAGGGCGGTCAGGAATTCAGGTGTGGGGATCAGGACCCCGGCGTTGCCGACCACCGGCTCGAAGATCACGGCGGCGATCTCGTGACCGCGCTCGGCCATCAGGGCGTCCAGGGCGGCGGGGTCGTTGTACTCGCTCACCAGTGTCAGGGCCGCGTACTCCTCGGGCACGCCCGCGCTGCTGGGGGCCGCCGCGCCGAGTTCGCCCGCGTTCGTCATCAGGCCGCTGCCCGCCTCGACGAGCAGGCCGTCGGCGTGGCCGTGGTAGTTGCCCCGGAATTTGAGGATGTACTTGCGCCCGGTAAAGCCGCGCGCCAGCCGCAGGGCGCTCATGGTGGCCTCGGTGCCGCTGCTCACGAAGCGCACGCGCTCGGCCCCGGTCAGGCGGGTGACGAGTTCGGCCAGCTCGACCTCGCGCGCGTTCGGCGCGCCGAAGCTCGTGCCGCTGCCCAGCGCCCCCGCGATGGCCTCCCGTACCGCCGGGTGGTCGTGACCCAGGATCATCGGCCCCCACGAGCCGATGTAGTCGATGTACGTCTGGCCGTCGGCGTCGGTGAGGTACGCGCCGCGCGCCGAGGCGATGAACCGGGGCGTGCCGCCCACGCTGCGAAAGGCCCGCACCGGACTGTTCACGCCGCCGGGCGTCACCGCGCGCGCGCGCGCGAACAGGGCCTCCGACGCGGCGGTGGGAGAGAGGGAAGTCGTCATGCCGCCCAGCCTAACGGAGCCGCCGCGCCCAGACGGTGGGGCACCGCTCAGGGTGAAGGCTGGGCCAATACCGGTTTCGGCGCACAGGGTCGCCCGCCCTCCCGGCTGGTGGCGCGCGCAGGAGCGAACCGGGTTCCGGACGTGAAGCGGGCAAACCGGCGCTCTGGCGGTCTGCCCACGACACAGTCGGAATCCGGCTACGGGGTCCGGACCGGGGGTCTGGAACGACGGATTACAGGCCCAGCAGCCCCATCGCGGCCGTTTCGGTCAGCTCGCGCTGATAGGGGGCGGTGAGCTGGCGTTCCTGGGCCGTCGCGGTCTGCACGTCGCGGTTCAGGTCCGGCACGCGGCCGTTTTGCAGGTCGTTGGCCGCCTGCGCGAAGTCGATGCTGGGCAGGCCCAGGGCGCGGTTCACGGCGCTGCGGATCACGGCGTAGCGCTGGGGGCTGAGGTTCTCGCGGGCCAGGGCCTGGGCCTGCGCGGCGCGGGCCGCCTGCACGCTGCCGCCCGTCTGGCGGATGGTGTTCACGACCTGGATCAGGGTGGGCGTCTGGCCCTGCTGGATGCCCTGCCACAGCGCGTTCAGGTCGCTGAAGTTGGTGCCCAGCGCCGTGCGGACCTCGCGGCGGACCTGCACGAACTTCTCGATGTCGCTGCGGGTCACGGCGGCCGTCACGTCACCCGTGGCCGTCACCGCGCCGCCCGTCTGGGACTGCGTCTGGGCCGGGGGCTGCCATCCGGCCAGAAAACTGCGTGCGGGCTGCACCACGAAATTCCAGGCCAGCACCCCGACCAGCACCAGCACCAGCAGCGTGCCGCCGCCGCACCCGAAACAGCCACAACCGACTCCTCGTCTATTCACGTCTCCGGGTACGCGCCCGCTGCGGCCCCGGTTCCCCGGCGGCCCCCAGTTGACATTGGGCAAGAACAGGCCCTTAATAACACCCGATTCTCATCAATTCGCCGCACTGCACGTCCTCACCCTGGAGGTCCCATGTCCGTCCGTACCCGTTCCGCCGCATTGCTGCTGTCACTGTGTGCTGGCCTGCTCGCCGGCTGCTCGCAGGTGGCCGCGCCCGCCGAAGTCCGCCCGCAGGACACCCGCACCTTCAAGGCCGCCGTGCCTAATCAGACTGCCCTAAGTGGCGCGCAGCTGTACCAGGGGACCTATTCGGGCCTCCAGGGGCCAGCGAGCTACCTGATCGAGGTGCCGGACAACTGGAACGGCACCCTGGTCATGTACGCGCACGGCTATGCGGGCACGGGCGAGACCCTCAGCGTGTCGCCGCCCTCCATCCGGGCGTACCTGATCGCGCAGGGTTACGCCTGGGCCGCGAGCAGCTATTCGGCCAACTACTACGACGTGCGCGCCGGGCTCGAGGACACGAACGCCCTGGCCCTGAGTTTCGGCAAGCTGACGGGCGGCAAATACAGCGCGCCGGGCAAGTACCTCATCATGGGCGTGTCCATGGGCGGGCATGTGGCCGGCGCCGCCGTCGAGAAGGAATCGCTGGCGAACGAGCGCAACAAGGTGAACTACGCCGCCGCTCTGCCCCTGTGCGGCGTGATGGACCAGGATTTCGAGTTCCAGTGGCTGGGCGACTACACCCTGGCCGCCGCGCAGCTCGCCGGGCTGGGGCCGCAGCGCTACCCGCAGAGCGACTACCAGACGCTGCTGCCCGACATCAAGGCGGCGCTGTTCAGCGACACCTCGGCGGCGCTGTGGCAGGAAAACGGCGCGCAGGGTACCAAGCTGCGCGAGCTGGCGCGGCGGCTGACCGGCGGTGACCGCCCCGTGTTCGAGCTGGGGTTCCGCACCGCCGGCACGCAGAACGCCGTGTTCAGCACCGGCGGCTCGGACGGCACCATCAACGGCGTCCTGACCAGGAACCTGTACGGCAACGTGGGCCGCACCTACCGCTGGACCGACGGGGCGGCCCCGACCGCCGCCGAGACCTCGTTCAACGCCTCGGTGCTGCGCGTCACGGCCGACACGGACCCCAACCCGGCGCGCACGGACGGCCTGCGCTGGCTGCCGCGCGTGAACGGCGACTTCAGCGTGCCGGTGCTGACCATGCACACGCTGGGCGACTTCTACGTGCCCTTCGCGCACCAGCAGCGCTACCGCCGCGCCGCCGAGGCCAGGGGCAACGGCGGGCGGCTGGTGCAGCGGGCCATCCGTGCCGCCGGGCACTGCGAATTCACGGGGGCCGAGATCGTGCAGGCCTTCGGCGACCTCGTGACTTGGGAAAAGACCGGCCAGAAGCCCGAGGGCGACGACGTGCTCACCGCCGCGACCGTGGCCGATCCGGCCTACGGCTGCCGCTTCACGCGCGCCACCCGGACCGGGGTGGCGGCCTGCACGACCACGCCCTGACCGGGGATGGGGCGGGCGAGGTGTTGCGGCAGCCGCTGTCCGGGTCCGGCCTAGACCTCCGTATACAGCGCCGTCACCAGGGCGTGCCCGCCTTCCAGCGAGGCCGTGACCTGGGCGGCGGCCTCATGACCCACCTCGTTGCTCAGGGTCCAGCCGCTGCCCAGCGGCACGTCGGCCCCCGCGAGCGGCCAGCGCACCCCGCCCAGGCTCAGGCCCGCGAGGTCGGTGCAGGCCACGACACTCAGGGTGGTGCTGGGGGGCAGCGCCAGCGCCAGGGGCCGCCCCGGCAGCAGCGGCCACGCCCACTCGTCGCCGCTGGTGAGCCGCACCTCCAGCCCCGCGCGGGCCAGCCGCACGCCGCCCAGCAGCAGCGCCGCCGCGTGGTCGAAGCGGCCCCCGAAGGCCCCCACGAACACCAGTTCGCGCGCGCCACGTTCCAGGGCCACGCGCACGGCCAGTTCGGTGTCGGTCTCGTCCTTGGCGGCCGGGTGGACCTCGCGCGGGGCATCAAGCTGCACCCCCGCCGAGGAGTCGAAGTCGCCCACCCACACATCTACCCGCAGCCCCAGGGGAGCCGCGTGCCGCGCGCCGCCATCGGCCGCGACGACCAGATCGGGGCGGGGCAGGGCGGCCAGGGCGGGCGAGAGGGTCAGCCGGCCACCGGCCAGAATCCAGGCGATCATGCGCCGGCCTCCGGCTGGGGGTCCGCGCGCAGCCGCGCCAGTTTCACGCTGTCCCAGCGCTTTCCCTGCCACAGCCGCGCCTGCGGAATGCGGGCACATTCCTCATACCCCGCCCTCCCCGCCGCGCGGATCATCCGGACGTTGCCCCCCCAGGTCGTGAGGGTCAGGACGTGGGCCGCCGTCTGGGCAAAGGTGTCGGCCGTCCAGCGCCGCAGCGCCTCGCCGCCCAGCCCGCCGCCCCAGTGGGCCGGGTCGTAGAGGACGATGCCCAGCTCCCACCAGCCGCCGCCCGCCGGGGCCTCCTCCCAGCGGGTGACCTGCCCGATGCACGCACCGTCCAGGGCGACGATTCGGCGGTGCGGGTGCGGGGCCCTGCCCGCCTCCTGCTCGGCGAAGTCGGCGTAGGACAGCCCCCCGGTCTGGCCGTGAAAATACGGCGCGTCCCAGCGCTTCCACTCGGGGTCCGGCTCGGCGTGCAGCCAGTGCCAGAGGATCGGCCAGTCGTCGGGGAGGGCTTCGCGCAGGTGCAGGTCAGGCATCGCCGGCCAGTGTGGCAGGTGCGGGCGGCGGGGGCATCCGCCGGATGACGGGGCAGCGCGGCGCGGCGGCTCAGCGGTCGTCGGGGACCTCGCGCAGCCCGGCCCGGTCCACGTCCAGCCGCAGGGTGTCGGCCTCCAGATGCGCCGCCTCGCGCACGCTCAGGTGCAGGGTCAGCGGCCCCAGCGGGTGCGATACCGTGACCGCCACGCCCGCCTCGCCGGGCTGCCGGGCGATGACGGGGCAGGGCTCGCCCTCGCCGGGCCGCAGCGCCGCCTCGGGCACGAGGAGGGCCTGCCCGGGGGGACCGGGCAGCACGTTCGCCCAGCCCAGGAAGGCCGCCACCCAGGCCGTCGCGGGCCGCGCGAACACCTCGGCGGCCCCGCCCTGCTGCACGGCGCGCCCCGCGCGCATGACCGCCACCTGCCCGGCCAGGGCCAGGGCCTCGCGCTGGTCGTGGGTGACGAGCAGCACGCCCGCGCCCGAGGCCGCGAACAGCCCGCGCAGGTCGGCGCGCAGCTCGGCCCGCAGGCGCTCGTCGAGGTTGGAGAGCGGTTCGTCGAGCAGCAGCAGGGGGGAGCGCGTCGCCAGCGCGCGGGCCAGCGCCACCCGCTGCTGCTGCCCGCCCGAAAGCTGCGCGGGGCGGCGGCCTTCGAGTTCGGGCACCTGGGCCAGGGCCAGGGCTCCGCGCGCCCGCGCCTCGGCCTCGGCGCGGGGCACGCCCCGGCGGCGGGGGCCATACGCCACGTTGCCGAGCACGCTCAGGTGCGGAAAGAGGGCGTAGTCCTGAAAGACCAGCCCGACCTGCCGCGCCTCGGGCGGGAGGGCCGTCACGTCGCGCCCGCCGATCTCGACCCGGCCGCCGTCCGGGCGCTCCAGGCCCGCCACGCAGCGCAGCACGGTGCTCTTGCCGCACCCCGACGGTCCCAGCAGCGCCAGCGTCTCGCCCTGGGGCACGCTCAGCGACACGCCGTCGGCGGCCAGCGTGGAGCCGAAGCGCTTGGTCAGGGCATGGAGGGTGAGGGCCGGGGGCATGGCCTCCCGATTCTGCCGCATACGAACTCCGATCGAATCGTTTCTGGAGCGATTCAAGCCGAGCGGAACGAGTGGGAGCAGGGCGGATTGCGGACGTGGAGTGGGCAAACCGGCTCTTTCCCGATTTGTCAACGAAACAAACGGAATCCGTATCACGTCACCTCTCCCTCGCCGCCGTCGAGCACCGTGAAGGCCAGCGCCGAGAGCAGCAGCAGCACGGTCGCCAGCGCGCAGGCCTCGCCCAGGTTGCGCTCGCCGGGGCGGCCCAGGCGCTCGTACAGGCCCACGCTCAGGGTCGCCCATTCGGGACGGGTGAGGACCAGCGTCGCCCCGAACTCGCCCAGCACGGTCGCCAGGGCCAGCGCCGCGCCGCCGCGCAGGGCGGGCAGGGTCAGGGGCAGCGTCACCGTGCGGTGCGCCGCGCCGCCGGTCGCCCCCAGCGTGCGCGCGGCCTCCAGCAGCCGGGGCGGGAGGGCGCGCAGGGCGGGCAGCAGCGAGCGCACGACCAGCGGCAGTGCCAGCAGCGTGTACGCGGCGATGAGCATGGGCAGCGTGGCGCTGAGCTGCGGGTAGGCCAGCAGGTAGCCCACCGCCAGCGACACGGGCGAGACCATCAAGGGCAGCAGCGACACCACGTCCAGCACCCGCGAGCGCGCCCGCCACGCCCCCAGCGCGTACAGCCCCCCCAGCACGGTCGCCCCGAGCAGCGCCGCCAGGGCGAAGCGCAGGGTGTTGCCCAGCAGCAGCGGCGTATCCTCGTCGGCCAGTACGCCCTGCCAGTAGGCCAGGGTCGGCCCGCCGCTTCCCAGCAGTCCGCGCGCCACGACGGCCAGCAGCGGCGCGAAGCAGATCAGCACCGTCACCGCGCCCAGGCCCCAGAGTGCCGCGAGTGCCCCGCCCCGCGCCCGGGGAAGGCCGGCAGCAGGCACGCCCGACCCGCCGCGCGACAGCAGGGTGTAGGCCCAGGTCGCCGCCAGCGTCAGCGCGAGTTGCCCCACGATCAGGGCGCTGGCCTCGGGGAAGCGCAGTTGCAGGGCCGTCAGGGTGTAGATCTCGACCTCCAGCGTGGCGTAGCGCTCGCCGCCCAGCGCCAGCGGCAGCCCGAAACTCAGTGCCGAGTACAGGAACACCAGGATGACCCCGGCGGCCAGTCCCGGCAGCGCCAGCGGCAGCGCCACGCCCAGCGCCGCGCGCCAGGGCGTGGCCCCCAGCGTGCGCGCTGCCCCGATCAGCCCCGGCGACACCCGCGAGAAGCCCCCGTAGGCGAGGCGAGTCATCACCGGCAGGTTGAAGAAGAGGTTGCCGAGAATGAGCAGCGCGGGCGTCTCGCTCAGGTCCAGGCCCAGCGGCCGGGTCAGCCAGCCCTGCGGCCCCAGCAGCGCCGAGAGCCCCAGGACCGCGACCAGCGTGGGTGTCACGAAGGGCAGCAGGAGCAGCCGCAGCAGCAGCCCCTTGCCCGTGAAGTCGTGGCGTGAGAGCAGGTACGCGAACGGCGCCCCCAGCGCCAGCGCCAGCCCCGCCGTGCCGGCCGCCTGCGCCACGGTCCAGCCCAGGCGGCCCAGAAAGTACGGGTCGCGCCACACCGCGAAGTTCACGCCGCCCTCGAGCAGCGTGCGCCCCAGCGGCAGCGCGAGCAGCAGCGCCGTGAACACCAGCGCGGGCAGGGCCAGCAGCCAGCCGCCGAGGCGGGTCATGGCCTTACCTCCGCAGGACGTTGGTCACCCAGGCGTCCACGAGGCGCTGCGGGTTGGCCGTGATCTCGGGCTTCACCGCCGGCACGCCCGGCTCCTGCGCAAAGCGGAACACCGGGTCGAGCTTCACGCCGCTGGTCGCCGGGTACACCCACATGCGCGTCGGGAAGTCGGCCTGCACGGGGCCACTGAGCATGAAGTCCACGAACTTGCGCGCCAGGGCCGCCTGCTTGGCCCCCTTGAGGATGCCCACGCCCTCCAGCTGCCGGTAGGTGCTGCCGGGCAGGAACAGGTTGCCGGTGGGGGCCTGGGCGGGCAGCTTGGCGGGGTCGTAGCCGTCGGCGTAGAACACCTCGGCGGCGGGGCTGCTCGCGTAGCTCAGCACGATGGGGTACTTGCCGCCGTTGCGCGAGAACTCCTTGTTGTAGCTGTCCGACCAACCGCGCGTGAGCTTCAGGCCGTTGGCCCGGGCCTCGCGCCACCAGCTCCAGGCCCCCGCCTCGCCGTAGTGGTTCACGGTGGCGAGCAGAAAGGCCAGGCCGGGGCTGCTCGTTGCGGGGCTGGCGACCACCGTCAGCTTGGCGTACTGCGGCAGCTTGAGGTCATCGAGGGTTTTGGGCAGCGCCAGACCCGCCTTCTGGAAGTAGGCGCGGTCGTAGTTCAGGGCGACGATGCCGGTGTCCACCGTGTTCAGCAGCCCGTTGTCGTCGAGGCGGTCGGCGGCCGGCACCTTCGCCAGGTTGGGCGACCTGTAGGGCGTGAGCAGGTCGGCCTGCCGGGCGCGGGCGATCATGGAGTTGTCCAGGCCGTACACCACGTCGGCGATCGGCGCGCGGCGGGTCAGGATGAGGCGCGAGAGCATCTCGCCCGCGTCGCCGCCCTTCACGAAGCGCACGCGCACGCCATTGGCCTGCTCGAAGCCCGCCACCAGCTTCTTGTCCACGTCGAAGGAATCGTGGGTGATCACGGTCAAGGTCGTCTGGGCCTGGGCGGCCCCCAGCAGAAAAGCACCGACAGTCAGCAACTTGCGCATAAAAAAGCCCCCTCGCGTCACGAGAGGGGAGGCGGGGGCCGCGCACGCACGCTGGCGGCCGGCCCGGTCACGCTCCCTCCGCCGGAATGACCCGGATCAGGTTCCTGGGGTATGTCTCAGCCCGCAAAGGGCACCCCCGGTGACGCGCGCGCAGCATAGCGCCTGAAGACGCAGGAAGTGGGACGCGGGTCCTGTCGTACGCCCCGCTTTTTTCTCGGCGGGTCGCCAGCGACAAATCCCGCTTTCTCCACTCCGCCCTTCCCAGTACCCTGCCCCCATGACCTTTCACCTGATCGCCTGGGCCGTGGTGCAGGACCCGCAGGGCCGCGTGCTGCTGGGCCGCCGCGCGGGCACGGGCTACGGCGCGGGGCTGTGGGGCCTGCCGGGCGGACACGTCGAGCCGGGCGAAACGCTGGCCCAGGCCGCCGCCCGCGAGGCCGCCGAGGAGGTCGGGGTGCGCCTGGACCCGGCGGGGCTGCGCGCCCTGGGCGTCTCGCGCTACGACACGGGCGGCCTCCAGGGCTGCGACTTCTTCTATCTGGCGCGGCGCTGGGAAGGCGCGCCCACGCCCCGCGCCCAGACCTCGGAGGTCGGCTGGTTCGGCCTGGACGACCTGCCCCCCGATATCCTCCCCTGGCTGCCCGCCGCCCTCGCGACGCACCTCACGCGCGGCGACTGGCTTGTCGAGACGGTGGGGGAGGCGTGACCCGGTTCACCCTCCGGCCCTAGTACAGATAATCCCGCGCCGGCAGGTGAGAGACCCGCAGGTTGAAGCGCTCGGCGGCCTGCACGCCCGCCATGCGCCCCACGCCCGCGCGCCCCTCGCGGAACAGTTCGGGGGTCCAGGCCCACTTGTAGAAGGCCTGGTAGAAGCTCATGACCTCGGCGGCGACCTCCAGCGTGTCGGCTGTGTCCACGAACACCTCGGGGTAGGGGCTGGCGGGGGCGTAGTACTGGTAGAAGCGCACCGTCTCGCGCCAGGCGTCCAGGCGCGCGGCGTCCTCGCCACTCTCCATCGCCGGGTCGCCGCTGAGGTCGGGGGCAGGGGCCATCGCGGGCCGCCGGGCCTCGTTGATGATCTTGGGAATGCGCGCCAGCGTGATCGCGTCAAAGGCGATCTTGGCGGTCATGCGGTGGTCGGGGTGGGGGTGGTCGTCGCTCCAGGTGATGACCGCGTTGGGCCGGAAGGTCGCGTACAGCCGCGCGAGTTGCAGCGCCTCGTCGCGGCCGCCGGTCATGCGGCTGTCGCCCATGTCGAAGAAGTGGAACTTCGCGCCGATCTTCTCGGCCACCCACGCGCCGTGCTCGCGGCGGATGCGCCTCACTTCCTCGTGCGGGGTGTCCCCGAACTGCGAGGCGAGTTCGCCCAGGGTGGTCCAGACGAGCAGCACCTCGTCGCCGCGCGCCGCGTGCCGGGCCAGGGTGCCGATACAGCCGATCTCGTCGTCGGGATGGGCAAAGACCGCCATGATTCGCATGTCCCGGAAGATAGAGCAGTGGGGCGCGCCCTGCCCTGGGCAAAAAGCTCATTCATTTCCGGGTACCGTCCCCGACTGCGGCCTGATATCCAGTGCGGCGCGCCGCGCCCCGCGCATACTGCCCGGGTATGCCGGCTGCCGAAACCCTCGCCGACCTCGCCGTGTCCCTGGGCGCGGACGCCGTGGGCTGGGCGCCCGCCCGCGTGCCCGCCGGGGCGGTGGCCGAGTACGCGGGCTGGCTGGGCGCGGGCTGGCACGCCGGGATGGACTACCTGGAGCGCCAGTTGCCCGACCGCGCCGACCCGGCCCGCAAGCTGGAGGGCGCGGCCAGCGTGCTGGTGCTGGGCGTCTCGCACGCCTTCGCGCCGCCGCCCGTGCCCGCCGGGGGCATCCGCCTAGGCCGGGTGGCGCGCTACGCCCAGACGCCCGACTACCACGACCAGCTTCAGCCGGTGCTGAGCCGAATCGAGCAGGAGGCGGCCGGGCTGGGCGTGCGGGCGCGCGGCTACGTCGACCACGGGCCGGTCATGGAGCGCCTGTTCGCCTCGGGGGGCCTGCTGGGCTGGCGCGGCAGGTCGGGGATGCTGGTCAGTACGCGGCTCGGCGCCTTCGTGACGCTGGCGGTGGTCCTGACCGACCTGCCCTTCGGGGGCACGGACACGCCCCATCCCGACCGCTGCGGGCGCTGTTTCCGCTGCGGCGTGGCCTGCCCGACCGGAGCCATCGGGCCGGAACGCACCATCGACGCGCGGCGCTGCGTGTCGTACCTGACGGTCGAGCACCGGGGGCCGGTGCCGCACGACCTGCGCCCCGGCATCGGCGACTGGCTGCTGGGCTGCGACGTGTGCAGCGAGGTCTGCCCCTGGTCGCAGAAGGCCGGGCCGCTCGCCGGGCTGCTGCGCCCCGACCCCGAGCTGGCGCACCCGGACCTGACCCGCTTTTTCGGCGTCAGCGAGCGGAAGTTCGCGCGTGACTTCGCGGGCACGCCGCACCTGCGGCCCCGGCGCAAGGGCATGGCCCGCAACGCCCTGACGGTGGTGGGCAACCTGCGCGACCCGGCCGGCTGGCCGCTGCTGGACCTCGGTGCGCAGGACCCCGCCTGGGAGGTGCGCGAGGCCGCCGCCTGGGCCCTGTGGCGCTGGGACGAGCCCCGGCGCCTGCGCGCCCTGCTGGACGACCCCGACGAGCGGGTGCGCGCCGCGGCCTTGAGCCTGACTTCACCGACCCCTGACCTGGGGGCCACTTTGCAAGATGCGTGACCCTCGGGCCCCAGGGCGCTGTGTTGAGGTGAGGGCATGGCGAACCTCACCGAGACCTTCATGCAGGCCCTCCAGCAGACCGAGCAGAGCGGCGACCCCTCCGGGCTGGTCGAGCTGTTCGCGGACGGCAGCACCCTCCAGAACCTGACCACCCGCACCTGGGAGGGCAAGGAGGGCGCCACGCAGTTCTGGCAGACCTACCTCGACAACTTCGCCAGCATCCGCAGCGAGTTCTCGCAGAGCGCCGACACCGGCAGCTACGGCGTGATGGAGTGGACCGGCAAGGGCGAGCTGAAAAACGGCCAGCCCATCGAGTACCGGGGCGTGAGCATCATCGAGCACGACGGCCAGAAGGTCAGCGCCTTCCGCACCTACTACGACTCCGCCGCCTTCCTGGCCCCCGAAGCCAAGAGCTGAAGCCTATAAAGCAGACCGGACGCCTCCGCAAAGGGGCGTCCGGTTTCGCTGTATTTTTGGGTTCTCGCTTCGCCAGGGTCACGGAAGGCGCGGGGTCTCGCCGCGATTTCCGTGACCACCGCCCTCAGCGCATCAGCCAGTCGAAGCTCGTCTTCATGAGCAGGTTGCGGCTGTTGGGGGTCAGGCCCTCCATCCCGAAGCCCATGTTCACGGTGCGGTAGGCCCCGGCGGCGTTCACCACGATGGCTCCGGCGTCCTCGCCCGCGCTCTGGGCCCGCACGCGGGGGCGGTTCTGTGCCTGGGCCTGCGTGTTGCCGCCCAGGATCTGGTTCAGCAGCCCGCTCACCACTGTGCGCGCCAGCCCTTCGACCAGACCGCGCGGGTCCTGCACCTTCTGCGCGGCGCGCTGGCGGTTGGGGTCCACCCGGATGCTCTGGGCGGTGATGGTGCTCGCGTTGGCGTTGGCACTGCCCCAGCCCGCCACGACCTGCCCGCTGCCGGTGTTGGCCAGCACGTCGGGGTAGTACTGGTTGGCCGCGCTGCCCGAGGCGTTCAGGGTGAAGGCCGTGTTGCCGAAGGCCCCCTTGGTCACGAACTTGGTCTGGCCGCTGGAGTCGGCCACGAAGCGCGTGCCCAGCACGCCGGTGTAGAAGTCGCTCGACCCGATGTCGTAGCCCACGTCCTGCCCGGTCACGAGCAGGTGCCCGCCGCCCTGGAGGTACTGGCGCAGGGTGGCCTGGTCGTTGGCCGGGATGGTGTTCTGGTACGACTCGCCCGTCGCCCACACCACGATGTCGGCCTTCTTCATCTCCGAGAGGGGCACGGCGCCCTGGTTCTGCACGTTCCAGACGAAGGCTCCGCCACTGGCCGCGTTCGCCTTGACGGCGTCACGCAGCGCAGCCGTCACGTCCGCCCCCTGACCCCGGTCGGCGTCCACCAGCAGCACGCGCGGCTTCTGGCCGCTGTTGCCGGTGCCGGTGGTCGGGGTGGGGGTCGGCGTCGGGGTGGAGGTCGAGGCGCTGTTCTTCACGAAGCAGCCCTTGGTCACGCCGGGGGCCGGATCGTTGTTGCCCCACTCCTGCACTGTGCACAGCAGGGTGTTCGAGGAATCGTTGGTGCCGAACACGTACTTGCCCGCCGTGCCGAAGGCCACCGCCTTGTTGGCGACGTTGGTGCAGGTGCCGCCCTCGACCGCGCACAGCGTGTAGCCGTCCGGGCCGGTGGGCTGCGCCGCCGGGGTCGGGGTGGGCGTAGGCGTCGGGGTCGGGGTGGGGGTCGGCGTAGGGGTGGAGCCTGAGCCCCCCACACTCACGCCCAGCTTGCCCAGCGCGCCCGGCACGCTGATCAGGCCGTAGCCGGTGTTGTTGTTCTTGGCGCTGGCGTTGCTGGCCGAGGTGTACAGGGCGTTCTTGATCGCGTCCACGCCCGTGCCCGGCTTGGCCGAGAGCAGCAGGGCGACCGCGCCCGCCGCGATGGGGCTGGCCTGCGAGGACCCGCTCTTGGCGCCGTACTTGCCGCCGGGGTAGGTGCTCGTGATCTCTACGCCGGGCGCGGCGATGTCGGGCTTGACGAACACGCCGTTGATCTTGCCCTGCCACGCGACCGGCCCACGGCTGCTGAAGGACGCGACCTGCCCGTCCTGGCCCACCGCGCCCACGCCGATGGCGTCGGGGAGGTTGCCGGGGCTGCCGGTGGTCGCGCTGTTGGGGCCGAAGTTGCCGATGGCGAAGACCGGCACCACGCCCGCCTTGAGCATGTTCTGCACCGGCACGATGAACTCGTCGAAGGTGCCGGGGATGCCCAGGCTCATGTTCACGACGTTCGCGCCGTCGTTCGTGTCGGCGTTGTTGTCGGGGTCCAGCACGTACTGCATCCCCGCGATGACCTGCGCGAAGGTGCCCTCGTTGTTTGGCAGCACCAGGGCGCTGATGACCTTGGCGTCGGGGGCCACGCCGGTCTTGCTGCCCACCAGCAGGCCCGCCGTGTGCGTGCCGTGGTCGGTGGTGTCGTGCGGCTGCGCGTTCTGCACGCGGTCGCCCGCCGCATTGAACTCGGCGAAGGCCGCCACCTTGCCCGCCAGATCGGGGTGCGAGGCGTCGATGCCGCTGTCGAGGTGCCCGATGCGGATGTTCTGGCCCTTGAACCCGGCGGCCCAGGCCTGCGGCGCGCCGATCTTGTCGAGATACCAAGGGGTACCGGCCGGCGAGCTGCTGTCGCTCAGGGCGACCGCCTTGGGAATCTGGACCTTGAAGTTCTCGAAGACCTCCGACACGAAGGGCAGCAGCGAGATGGCGCGCGCCTGCACCGGGGTCAGGGGCACGTAGATGCTCTGGTCGAGCCACAGCTGGGTGGCCCGGCCCGAGTTCAGGGCGCTTTGCAGGAAGCCGGCGGTCGGCCCCAGCTTGGAGAGCTGCCCGGAGAGCTGCACGCGCAGGTCCTTGAACAGCGCGCGGCCCTGGGGTGTGTTGGCGACGTTGAAGCGCACGATCACGCCGACCTGCGTCTGGTCGCCCGCGCGCGCCCGCTGGAGGAGGGTGGGGGACAGCGTGCCCGCGCTGGCCTGCGTGGCGCTGCCCAGTGCGAGCGCGGCGCCCAGCACCGTCAGAACCTTGGCTGATCTCTTCATGCGGCCCAGCCTACCGGGGCGCACTTGACGCCCCCTGAAGGTCAGGTGAGGAGTCCTTGAGAGGCCGTCAGGCCCCCGTCAGAGGAGCCGGACGGTGCGGAGCAGGGTAGGCCCAGGAAGCGCGGTCAACTCCCCGATTGCTACCCACTGGCGGGCGCTGGCTTGGGCCTTGTGGGCGCGGGGCCGCCTTCTCTGTGCCTCTGTCCTTTGCTCAGTGGTCGTAGCGCAGGATCAGTTCGCCCTCGTTGAACACGCCCTTGACGAGGCTGGTACGTTTGTAGGTCAGCATGATCTGGCCGCTGCCGAGCTGGTAGAGGTTGAACTGGCCCCGGATGCCGTTCTGGGTATCGGGGTTGTGACCGCGCAGGTTCCACTGGTATCCGCCCCGGATATCCACCGTGCGGTCGGGGGCGCTGCTGACCTGGACGGCCGTGGGCTTGAAGGAAAAACCCTCGGGCACGCGCAGTTCGCCGGTCTTGAGGTCGAAGCTCAGGCCGCGCAGCAGGCCGTTCAGGCCCGGCGCGTCGCCCAGGGTCACGCGGGTGGGCTCGCGGATCACCGGCATCTTGACCGTCTTGCCGGTCGGGGTCGGCACCGGCTGGAAGGCCAGATACCGGCCGAACTCCTCCTTGCTGATCCCCAGGCGCATGTCGTAGACCGGCACCTCGCCGCGCGCCGTCGAGGCCAGCACGGCGCGCAGGGCGTCGGGGCTGCCCCCCACCTCGATGACGCGCTGTTGCAGGTCCACGACCGTCAGGCGCGTTTCGAGCCGCATCACCTGGGCCGTCTCGCCCACGCCGGGCAGCAGGCCGGGCAGGCGGCTGAGCGACACGGCCGCGACACTCTGCGCCGGCAGGGCCGACCCCGCGACCGTCAGGGCCGAAAGCAGCGCCAGCGCAGGCAGAATGAGAACACGGGGGGCCGTCATACCAGAAGCGAGCATAGGTCCGGACGGTGAGAATTTCTCCGCGCGCAGGCTCATTTCGCTCGCCTCTTGCGTCAGCCGCCGGTCAGCTTGGCGGCCCGGAACGGCGAGGCCCCCACCGGCGCCGGAGCGCGGGCGGGGGCCCGGTCGCCGCAGGGGCTCAGCGCACCTGAACGGGGGCGGGACCGGCCTTGCCGACGCTGCCCAGCACGCCCATCTTGTGCTCGATGATCTGGGACATGACCTCGCGGGCCGGCCCGAAGATCTTGCGGGGGTCGAACTCCTTGGGGCTGGCCTTGAGGATCTCGCGGATGCCCACGGTGCTCGCCAGACGCAGGTCGGTGTCCACGTTCACCTTGGCGATGCCGTGCTTGCAGGCCTCGCGCAGGTCCTCGTCGGCGATGCCCACGGCCTCACCGATCTCGCCGCCCGAGTCGCGGAAGCGCTGGGTGATCTCGGCGGGCACGCCCGAGGAACCGTGCGCCACGAGCGGGATGCCCAGCAGCTCGCCGATCTTCACGATGCGCGCCTGGTCGATGTACGGCCGGCCCTTGCCCTTGTACGCGCCGTGGCTGGTGCCGATGGCGATGGCGAGGTAGTCCACGTTGGTCTGGTCCACGAAGGCGACGGCTTCCTCGGGATCGGTCAGGAAGGCGTCCTTCTCGTCCACGACGACGTGCTCCTCGACGCCGCCGAGGCGGCCGATCTCGGCTTCCACGCTGATGCCCATGGCGTGCGCGGCCTCGACGACGCGCCGCGTTTCGGCGACGTTCTCGTCGAAGGAGTGGTGCGAGGCGTCGATCATGACGCTGGTGAAGCCCATCTTGATGGCGTTCAGGGCCGAGGCGTAGGAGCTGCCGTGGTCGAGGTGCAGCGCGACGGGCACGGTGGCGCGCTCGGCGATGTCCTTGACGATGTTGGCGAGGTCCTGGCCGCCGTACTTGATGGCGCCTTCGGACATCTGCACGATGACGGGCGAGCGCAGGCGTTCGGCGGTATGGATGATCGCCTGGGTGATCTCCATGTTGTTGGTGTTGAACGCGCCGACGCCGTACTTGCCCTCGCGGGCGGGAATCAGGATGTCGTTACCGGTGACGAGCATGGTGTGCCTCCTTAAGCGTCCCCACTTTACCCGCCCCGGCCCCCGGGCGGTATGGGCCGGGCTGGACGGGTGAGACCCCGGCGGTAGGATGAGGCCATGACCCCCGTGTCTCCCGCCAGCGCCCCGGCGCGGCCCTTCGACTTCGACTCGGCGCTCTCGGCGCGCGCCCGGACCATGCAGTCGAGCGCCATCCGCGAGATCCTGAAGATCACCCAGCGCCCCGACGTGATCTCGTTCGCGGGCGGGCTGCCGGCCCCCGACCTGTTCCCGATGGAGGACGTGCGCCGCGCCGCCGACGCCGCCCTGACCCGCTACGGCGCGGCGGCCTTGCAGTACAGCACCACCGAGGGCCACCCGCCCCTGCGCGAGTGGATCGCCGCCCAGGCCGGCATTCCGGCGGGCAACGTGCAGATCGTGACCGGCAGCCAGCAGGGCCTGGACCTCCTGGGCAAGCTCCTGATCGGCGAGGGAGACGTGGTGCTCGTCGAGGCGCCGACCTACCTGGGGGCCCTGCAGTCCTTCCAGCCGTACCTGCCGCAGTACGTCGAGATGCCTACCGACGGGGGCGGCATCGACGTGGAGGCCCTGGAAGGCATCCTGAAGGCCCAGCAGGCGGCGGGGCGGCCCGCCCGGTTGCTGTACGCCATCCCCAACTTCCAGAACCCCACCGGGCGCACCCTGAGCCTGGAGCGCCGCGAGCGCCTCGTCGAGCTGACGGCCGAATACGGCGTGCTGCTGCTCGAAGACGATCCCTACGGCCAACTGCGCTTCACGGGCGAGGCGCTGCCCAGCCTGTACGAACTGGGCCTGCGGCGTAGCGGGGACGTGGACCGCAACCACGTCATCTACAGTTCGTCGTTCTCCAAGACGCTGGTGCCGGGGCTTCGCGACGCCTGGGTGCAGGCCGCCGCGCCGATCATCTCCAAGCTCATCCAGGCCAAGCAGGGCGCCGACCTGCATACCCCCACCCTGAACCAGATGATCGTGACCGAGCTGCTGCCCATCCTGCCCGCGCAGATCGAGCGGGTGCGGGCGGCCTACGGCGAGCGCGCGCGCCTGATGGTCACGGCCATCCGCGAGCACCTGCCCCCCGAGGCCGAGTTCACCGAGCCGCAGGGCGGCATGTTCCTGTGGATCACGCTGCCGGAGCGGCTGGATACCGAGGCCCTGCTGCCGGGCGCGGTCGAGCGCCGGGTGGCCTACGTGCCGGGGCGGCCGTTCTTCGCGCTGGGCGGCGGGCACAGCACCATGCGCCTGAGCTACAGCAACGCCTCGCCGGCCCAGATCGCCGCCGGCATGGCGGCCCTGGGCGAGACGGTGCGCGGGGCGCTGGAGGAATGACGCGGACCACCGCCGATGTGCTGGCCGAGGTCGGGCGCGAACGCGAACGCCAGACCGCGAAGTGGGGCGTGCAGACGCTCGACCCGCCGGTGTGGCTGATGGTGCTGGGCGAGGAGGTCGGCGAGGCGAACCAGGCGGCGCTGGAGCACCAGTTTCCCGTGCTGGACAAGCGCGCGGCGCAGGATGGCCCCAGGACCCTGGACGCCTACCGCACCGAACTCCTGCACGTGGCGGCCGTCGCCGTGGCCGCCATCGAGAGTCTGGACCGGCAGCGCGCCGGGCAGGGAACCGCGCAGCCGTGAGCCGTGAGGCCCCCCTGGGCGTGTTCGACAGCGGCGTGGGCGGCCTGAGCGTCCTGGCCGAGGTGCGGCGCGAGCTGCCCCACGAGGACGTGCTGTACCTCGCCGACACGGCGCACCTGCCCTACGGCGAGCGCAGCGACGACGACCTGCGCGACCTCACCCTGCGGGCGGTCACGGCGCTGCGGGCGCGCGGCGCGAAGGCCGTCGTGGTGGCGTGCAACACCGCCTCGGCCTTCGGGCTCTCGCACGTGCGCGCGGCGTACCCCGAGCTGCCCATCCTGGGGCTGGTGCCGGCCGTCAAGCCCGCCGTGCAGGCCACCCGCAGCGGCGTGGTGGGCGTGCTGGCGACCCCCGGCACCCTGCGCGGCACGCTGCTCTCGGGCGTGATCCGCGACTTCGCCGACCCGGCGGGCGTGCGCGTCATGCAGGCCGTGAGCACCGAACTCGTGCCCCTGGTCGAGTCGGGCGAGGCCGGGGGCGCGCGCACCCGCGCCGTGTTGCGCGAGGTGCTGACCCCGCTGGCCGAGGCCGGGGCCGACCAGCTCGTGCTGGGCTGCACGCACTATCCCTTCCTGGCCCCCACCATCTGCGCCGAGTTCGGTGAAGCGTTCGCGCTGCTCGACAGCGGCGCGGCGGTCGCCCGGCACACCCGGCGCGTGCTGGAGGGAGCGGGCCTGCTCGCCGGGCGCACGCAGGGGGCGCAGGTACGCTATTTCGTGACCGGCGACCCGCAGCGCGCGGTCCCGGTCATGGCGGCCCTGCTGGCGGCCACCGGGCAAAGCGGCCACAATGAGGCCCCGTTTCCTTCCTCCGACCCCCTTCCCGGCGCGGCTCCGGCCCCGCTGCCCAGAATCGAGCCGATCCAGACATGACCCCATCCAGAACCGCCCTGCCCGTCCGCGAAGGCCGCGACCTCCTGACCCCCCGCCCCATCCGCGTGACGCGCGGCGTGAACCCGCACGCGCCCGGCAGCGCGCACCTGTACGTCGGCCGCACCGAGATCATGGCGACCGTCACGCTGGAGGACAAACCCGCGCCCCACATGCGCGGCATGAAGGAAGGCTGGCTGACCGCCGAGTACGCCATGCTGCCGCGCGCCACCGACAACCGTCAGGCCCGCGAGCGCAACCTCCAGAACGGGCGGCGGCACGAGATCCAGCGCCTGCTGGGCCGCGCCCTGCGCTCGAGCATGGACCTGCGGCCCTTCCGCAACCAGACCCTGTACATCGACTGCGACGTACTGGTCGCCGACGGGGGTACCCGCGTGGCGAGCATCCTGGCCGGGCACGCCGCGCTGCACGACTTCTGCGACCGCCTGATCCAGAGCGGCAAGCTCAGCGACTGGCCCATCCGGCACAACGTCGGGGCCATCAGCGTGGGGCTGGTCGGCGAGGAACTGCGCGTGGACCTCGACTACGCCGAGGACAAGGTGGCCCTGGCCGATCTGAACGTGGTCGCCACCGACACCGGGCGCATCGTCGAGGTGCAGGGCGGGGCCGAGGCCGGTCCCATCTCGACCGCCGACTACACCCGCCTGCTGGAAGCCGGAGTGGCGAGCGTGCAGACCGTGATGAAAGACCTCACCCGGCAGCTGTCGGTGATTCGGGGTCTGGAGTAGGCGGCGGGGGCAGGCCGCCCCCGCACCGCCCGGCGGTCAGCCTGCGCTGGCGGCCGGTTCCTCCTCGCCCAGCGGCGCGTGGTCGGGACCGGCACGCAGCTTGCGGCTCTCCAGATCGGCGTGCTGGGTCAGGTAGCGCAGCCAGCCCTTGGCGGTCAGCGGCCCCAGTCCGTTGTGCTCGACCACGAAATCGTCGTCGGGCGGCGACTGGTGCAGCTGCCGGGCGAGGTCCACGGTCGCCGCGCGCGCCTGTCCCAGCATCAGCCGGAGCTGGGGCAGCGTGGCGGTCTCGGGCGGGCGGTAGCCGCGCGACTCGTCCCGCACGAAACTGCGCTGCCCCAGCGCCACGCGCACGCGGTTCTGGCCCCAGCGCTCGATGCCGATGATGTGCGCGAGCACCTCGCGGTTCTCGGGGGTGTCGCTGGCCTTCCCGGCCCGCTCGGCCAGCGACACCCCGCCGCGCTCCAGTCCCTGGGCGAGGTCGGTGAAGCTGCTGCGCCCGGCGGGCCGCTCCAGCACGTTGGCAACGACAAATTCCTTGAGTTCGCCCTTGCGGCGGCGGGCCAGCAGCGCCGCGCCGGCCGCCACCCCCATGGTCGCGACGGTGACCACGGCGGGCAACAGGGCCTTGTTCTTCTGCGACATGCCGCAGTCTAGAGCGGCGGGCGCGCCGCAGGGCCGGACTCCGCTTAGGCCTGGCTAAAGGCCGGGTCCGGCCGGTGGACCCCGCGCGGCGTGGCGATCAGGGCCACGCGCGAGTCGGGTGCGCAGGGCAGGGCGGGCAGCAGCATGACCGGATGCGCCAGCGTGTACTCGGGCAGGACAGGGGACAGCCCCAGGCCGCGCGCTCCCCACCCGAAGCCCTTGCCCAGCCGCCCGCCCGTGAGGTCGGCGGCGACGCAGGCCAGCACCGCCGCCTGAGCCCCTTCGGGGTGCCGGGCCGCCTCGCCCACGGCCGCCATGCGGCCGAGCTGCGCGCCTGCCGGGTCCGTGAGCCGCCAGTACCAGCCCGCGCGGTGCCCCTGCGGCACGTATAGCGTGACGCCCGAGGCCAGCGCGAGGCGGCGCAGGGGCAGCAGCGCACGCTCGGGGCCGACGACCAGCGTGCGCAGCGGCGCGACCTCGGGGTGGGCCAGCAGGCGGCGCGCCGCGCCCAGCGTCCCCACGAAGTTGGGGCAGTGCCCATGCGGCGGCAGCGGAAAGGCGCACAGCCGCGCGGCGGCGAGCCGGTCCCACATTGCCGTGCGGACCGCTCCGGCGCTCCGGGACAGGGGACCGGGCGGGAGGTCGCTCAGCCCTCGCCCGCCGTTCCCAGGGACGCGGCGACCACCGGAGTCGGGGTCTGGGCCGCCGCCGGGGCCGCCTCGGGCGCGCGGGTCTGGCCCGGCGTGGGGTCGGGGAACTGCGGGTTGGCCTTGCGGTCGGGCACACGGGGATGGCGGCTGGCCTCGATCTCGTACTCCTGGCCCTCGGGGCGCAGCTTGAAGCGCGTGACCCGTGCGGGTACCCCCATGGCGATGCCGTGCGGCGGGATGTCGCCGCGCAGCAGGGCGTGGGTGGCGAGCATGCCGTCGTCGCTGACCACGCTGCCGGCCAGCACCGTCGAGTGGTAGGTGATGCGCGCGCCCCGGCCGATCACCGTGCGCCGCAGCGTCACGTCGGGGCCGTCGAGCACCGAGTGGGTGTGGCTGTAGATGTTGACGTAGTCGCTCACCGAAGCGTCGTCGTGCAGTTCGATGCCGCCGATGTCGTCGAGCAGCACGTGACGGTGGATCACCACGTCGTCGCCCACCTCCATGTTGTAGCCCACCGAAAACTCGACGTTCTGCCAGCACTTGAAGTTCCGGCCGACCTTCTTGAAGATGTGGCCCGCCAGCACGCGCCGCAGCGCGATGCCCGTCACGGGATTCTGGCCGAAGGGCGTCAGGTCGAGGTTCTTCCACAGCCACAGCAGCGGTTTGACGCGGGCGAACTTCTCCTGGTCGGTCGCCATGTAGTACTCGGCCTCGAAGGTCACGTTGCGCGGGTCGAGGTTCAGGGCGGCCATGGGCGCGTCCGCGAGCAGTTGCGCGTAGGGGCGGCCGTACATCACCTCGGCCAGCACGTCGCGGCACAGCTCGGCGCGGCCTTGCTGCGGGTCGGCCAGGCGGCGTTCCAGGTCGGCCAGAAAGTGGTCGAAGGCGTTCTGCGCCTCCGCATGGATACCGATGGGCACGAGCCAGGTCACAGCCCGGAGTGTAGCAGTTGACCGGAAAGGTCAAGTTGGGCAGACGGGCAGGCCGGGGCCCCCCCAAGAAATCCTGAAGGGGTCAGAGCAGAATTCAGAGAGGCAGGGTGGTCCTGGGTTTCTCTGAATCGAGTGGGGGAACACCGGAGAAGGGGAGGGGCCAGAAGTGAAAAGGAAGGGCCGGTAGCCTACCCACCCAGTCCACTTCTGGCCTCGGTCAGACTCGGTGGCGTGAGCGACCTCCCGATACGCGACGCCCTGCTCTCCAGCCGTGCCGGCGTGGACTGGCCCGCCGAGCCTCTGCTGGACCTCCTGGACATCTCGCCGGGAAGTGCCGTGCTGGAGGTGGGGGCTGGGAACGGCCGTCTGCTGCGCCGCCTGATGGAACGGGGGCACACCGGCCCCCTGGAAGGTCTGGACCTCCAGGCGGGGCCAGGCGTGCGGTCAGGCGACGCCCACGCGCTGCCCTGGCCGGCAGCCACCTTCGACACGGTGTTGCTGGTCCGGGTCTTGACCCACCTGGCGAGGCCTGCGGCAGCTTTACAAGAGGCCTGGCGGGTCCTGCGGCCGGGAGGCCTGTTGGTGGTGGCCGCCCACGGCCCGGATCACCTGAGCGCCACCTGGACAGCCGCCGGCCGACCCACCACGCGACCAATGGCCTCTGTGGAGGCTCCGCCGGTGCTGTCCTCTCCTTCCCTCGTTGACATTCGCCTGCCTGTCCTGCTGACCCATACGGACAGAGACAGGCTGGTGCAGTCCTACGGATCGGCTATGGGCACCCCGGATGGACCGGAGGTGCTGGCCGACCTCCTGCATCTGCGCGCCGTACGGTACGGCAAGACCACCTGACGGAAGGCGCGGCCAGGCAGATCAGCGGTCGAACTTGCTGTAACCGGCGGCGCTGCGGCGCTGGGCCCCACGCGCATAGTCCATCTGCATCTCGACTGTCTCGTGCTTGCCCTCGGTGAAGGTGCTGTCGTGAATCCAGTAGTTCAGGCGGTCCTCGCCGAGCTGGACCCAGAACTTGTGTTCGTCGGCGGGGTCGCGCCAGAAGGAGACGTGCTCGAAACCGTTGTGCTCGGCCCACGCGCGGATATCGTCGAGGACGCGCGGCGCCTTGGGGTGGGTCATCTTGAATTCCTGGCCGTCCGACTCGTTGAAAAACTTGATCTCCACCATGGTGGGTCCAGCGTACCCCAGCCGGGGTGTGGACTGAGTACGGGTTGGTTGAGCAGGCCTTGACGGATGCCGTGGGGGCCTGCGCTATGCTCCGGCGCGGCGATGCTCAAGGTCACGACCCTCAATCTCAACGGCTTACGGAGCGCGCTGCGCAAGGGGTTCCGGGAGTGGCTGGAGCGCGAGCAGCCCGATGTGCTGCTGCTTCAGGAAGTGCGCGCCGACCCCATGCCGGACGCGCTGCCGGGCTACGCGGGCGCCTGGTTCCCCGCCCGGAAGGCCGGGTACAGCGGGGTGGCGATTCTGGCCCGCCATCCCCTGGAGGACGTGCGTCTGGGGGCGGCCCACGCCGAACTCGATGCCGAAGGCCGCATGGTCGGCGCGGTCGTGGAGGGCGTGCGCTTCGTGAGCGTATACCTGCCCAGCGGCAGCAGCGGCCCCGAGCGTCAGGGCTTCAAGGACCGCGTACTGGGCGACTACCACGCCTGGGTCGCGGGTCTGATGGCCGAGGGACCGCTGGTCATCGGGGGCGACTACAACGTGGCGCACCGCAACATCGACCTGAAGAACTGGCGCAGCAACGGCAAGAACAGCGGCTTCCTGCCCCACGAACGCGAGTGGATGACGGCCCACCTCGCCTCGGGCCTCACCGATACCCACCGCGCCGCCCTGGGCGAGGAAGCTGCCTACACGTGGTGGAGTACGCGCGCCAACGCCTATGCCAACGATGTCGGCTGGCGCATCGACTACCTGCTCGCGGCCGGGGTCGAGGTGACGGGCGTGCGCGCCGACCGCGAGGCGCGTCTGAGCGACCACGCCCCCCTGAGCGGCTGGGTCGCAACCCCCTGAACGCTGTCACGCGGGCGGACCCCTGCCCCGGAGGCTGAGCCGCAGTCCGAACAGGGAAGATGACCCGTCTGAAAGCCGGCCGAACTCACCGGCCTCCCGTGCCTTGACCGAACGCAGAGCAACTGTGGTGGCGTAAAGGTCGCGTCAGGGCGGGCGTGATAGACTGGACTCGCTGCCGGGGACAGGACAGGTTCCGACGCCGCCGACTCCGACCGGGCGGACGTGCGCGGAGCCGCCCGAGCCAAGCGAATACCCCAGTTCCTGTGGGCGGCCGGCGCGCCGCACCCCGAGTTGTTGCGGGCAGCGGCGCGCCCTGAGGGCGGAGCGGTTCCCACGGGCGCGTCCTGAAATCCCAGGTGCGTTGATGCCAAGAGTGAAGAAAGCGGAAGCGGCGCAGGACCTCCCGTCCGTCAGCGCCGACTCCAAGCCGACCGCCAAACGCGACAAGAGCGCGGCCCCGGCCAACAGGCCAGCCGCTGCCACGGAGAAGAACATCGAAACCAAAGTGAGCAAGCGCAAGAAGTCGCTGCAAGACGCCGGCCAGGTCAACCCTGAGCCGGCCGTCGCCGAACAGAAGGCCGTCGCCAGCGACGCGGCGGCCCCCACCCCCCGGCGGGGCCGCAAGCCCAAGGCCGAATCTGCTGTTCCCGAAGTCCTGGCGCCTTCCCAGCCCAAGGCGGGCCGGGGCCGCGCCGCGAAGTCGGCCTCCCAGCCTGGAGCGGCCGAGCCTGCCGAGCCGGCACCCCGCCGGGGCCGCCGCACGGCGGCCAAGCCGGCCATGCCGGAGACCCCCGCCGCCGAAGTGCCGGCTGCTGAAGTGCCGGTGGCCGAAGTGCCCGCGTCTGGCGACAGCAGTCCGGCGGAAACGACTCCGGCTCCGACCGACCTGGCCGAACACGCCTTCTCCTCAGAGGCCGCTGTGTCCGAGTCCCAGGCCGCCGACGTGGAACTGGCCGAGGTCGAGGGCGCCACTGCCCCGCTGGCCGAACAGGTGCAGGACGCGGAGGCCGATCAGAGCGCCGGAACGACGCCCGAGGCTCTTCCTCAGGCGCTGGAGCAGCGGCCCGAGGTCGCGGAGCCTGTGCTGGCTGGGCCGGACGACAAGCCGGCGCGCCGGGGCCGCAAGCCCAAGGCCGGGCCGGTCGCCGAAGCGCCGGCTGCCGAGGCCGAGGCCACGCCCAGTCCCCGCCGCCGGAGCCGCAAGCCCGCGAAGGCCGCCGCACCCACCCCCGAGGTACAGGCGGAAACGGCCGTGCCCGAGCAGGTCGGGGCCGCGCCCGATCCCATCGTGGAACCGGCCCCCCGTCGCGGACGGCGCAAGAAGGCCGACGTGCCGGCTGCGCCGCTGAGCGACGTGCTGGAGGGGGTCGAAGCCGTGCAGGCCACGCCCGCCGAAGCGGTGGACGACGCCGGGACTGCCGACGTGCCGGCCGGCGTGCTCGTGCAGACGCCGGACGACGAGCCGGTGGTGGATACCCCGCAGGTCGCTGCCGAGCTGCACGCCGAGCCGCAGCCCGAACCCGCGCCGCTGACCCGCCGCCGGGGCCGCAAGGCCCGCGCCGAGGCGGAGGCGGCCCAGGCGGCTGTGCCCAGCCCGGTCGAGACCGGACAAGCCGCCGAAGTGCCCGATGCGGCGCCGGATCAGACGGACGGGCAGCCCGGCCTGGACCGGACCGGTCCCGAGCAGGCCGATGCCGACCAGCCTGCGGAAGACGGCGACACCGACGAGGACATGGGCAGCAACGGGCAGGCCGAACAGGCGCTCGTGGTGGCGCAACTGCGCAAGCTGGGGCGGCCGGTGCACGTCCGCGACCTGGAGCGCACCTTCACGCGGCAGATGCTCGAACGCCTGGGCAACTGGCGCGACCTGGAAAGTCTGCTCGAGACGCTCGTCGAGGACGGCACGGTCATCCGTACACGCCGGCGCACCTACGGCCTGCCCGAGGCGATGAGCCTCGTGCGCGGACGCTTCCAGGCGTCGGCGGCGGGCTTCGGCTTCGTGATTCCCGATTCGGGCGGCGAGGACTTCTATGTGCCCGAAGGGTCCACCCTGGAAGCCTGGAACGGCGACACCGTGCTCGTCCGCATGGAGGGCCGGGGCGACAGCCGGGAGGACCGGGGCCGGGGCGGTTCGCGGCGCGGGCAGCGCGGCGACGGCAACCCGCGCGCCAGCGTGGTGCGGATCGTGCAGCGCGCGTACTCGCAGCTCGTGGGCACCCTGGAATTCCACCACGGCCACCCCATCCTCAAGCCCGACGACCACCGCGCCCGGCACCGCATCCTGCTGCTGCCCGACGGTCTGGAGGAGCTGGAGGCCGGCGCGCGCGTCGTCACCGAGCTGTACTGGCCCGAGGCGACCGGCGAGGACGAGGTCTTCGGGCAGGTGGCGCGCGTGCTGGGGGCCGAGGACGACCCCGAGACCGAGACCGAGGCGGTGATCGTCAAGTACGACCTGCGCGGCGAATTCCCGCAGGACGTGCTCGATCAGGCCAATGCCATCCCGACCGAAATCCCCGAGGAGGCCCTGAACGGGCGGCTCGACCTGCGCGAGTTCAACATCTTCACGGTGGACGGCCGCGACGCCAAGGATTTCGACGACGCCATCCACATCCAGCCCACGCCCGAGGGGACCTTCGTGGTGGGCGTGCATATCGCCGACGTGAGCCACTACGTCGCCGAGGGCACGCCGCTGGACAAGGAAGCCTACGCCCGCGCGACGAGCGTGTACCTCCCCGGGCGCGTGCTGCCGATGCTCCCCGAGCACCTCAGCAACGGCGTGTGCAGCCTCGTGCCCTATCAGGACCGCCTGACCATGACCGCCATGATCGAGCTGTCGGCCGAGGGCGAAATCCTGAAGGTGCAGCTCGCGCCCAGCGTCATCAACTCCAAGGCGCGGCTCACCTACGACGAGGTGCAGGCCTACAGCGAGGCGACGGCGACCCTGCCCGAGCACGCCCGGCACCTCGAGGGCGACCTGCACCTCCTGCTCAAGATCACCACCAAGTTGCGCCAGAAGCGTCTGCGCGAGGGCTCGCTGGACTTCAAGATGCGCGAGGTCAAGGTGGACGTGGGCAAGGGCGGCAAGATGGAACTCATCCCCATCCGCGAGGAGACGGCGCGCGGCATGATCGAGGACCTGATGCTGCTCGCCAACAAGGTCGTGGCGCACGAGCTGTTGCAGCGCGAGATCCCGACCCTGTTCCGCATCCACGAGGAACCGACCCTCCAGCGCTTCCAGGACGTTTCGGCGGCCATCGGGCGCATGGGGCTGGCCTTCCCCGGCGGCGAGCCGACCCCGCAGTCGTACCAGGCGGTGCTCAAGGGCGTGCGCGGTACGCCCCGCGAGAGCGTGGTGAACACGCTGCTGCTGCGGTCCATGCAGCAGGCCAAGTATGCGGGCGAGAACCTGGGCCACTTCGGCCTGGCCTTCCCCGAGTACCTGCACTTCACCTCGCCGATCCGCCGCTACCCCGACCTCGTGGTGCACCGCACGCTGCGTGGGCTGCTGTCAGGCGAGCTCAAGGCAGGCAACCGCGCGGTGGCGCAGCTTCAGGGCCGCCTGCCGGGCATGGGCGAACACACCTCGGCGCGCGAACGCTCGGCCTCCGAGGCCGAACGCGACCTCACGAAGTACTATCAGGCCAAGTGGGCGCAGGCACACCTGGGCGAGTCCTTCGCGGGCACGGTGTCGGGGGTGGTCGCCTCGGGGCTGTACGTGGCGCTCGACAACGGCGTCGAGGGCAAGCTGCACATCAGCCACCTCAGCGACGACTACTACATCTATCTGGAAGACGCGCAGATCCTGAAGGGCCGCTCGCGCGGGCGCAGCTTCCGGCTGGGCGACAGCGTCGAGGTCACCATCAGCAGTGTCAAGCCGCTGGCCCGCCAGACCGACTTCACGCTGGCCGATCCGCAAGATCCGGACTACACCCCCGGAACCTATTCCGAGGAGAACGATATGGACACGAACGTCAAACCCCGCGCCCGCCGCCGCGAAGACCGCGAGCAGGAAAAGCGCGAAAAACTCCAGAACCTGCCCGCGACCTCCCCGCGCAAGTTCACGCTCGACGACGGCCCCGCCATCCAGAGCAGCCCCCAGGCCGCCGGGCGTCAGGGCTACAGCCGCGCGCCGCAGGGAAGCCGGGGTGCGGGCCGCCCGTCGGCGCGCAGCGAAGGCGGGCGCAGCGAGGGCAGTGGCCGCGACGGCGGACGCACCTTCGGTGGGATGCCCATGAACGGGGCTTCGGGCGGGCGGGGCTCCCGGCGCGTCATCACGCTGGAGCGTCCGCGCAACGAGCACCTGCGTCCGGTGAACATCACCGTGCAGCGCATGTACTTCGGGGACTGGACGCTGGAGAACATGCCCCCCGAGGAGGGGCAGGGCGGCCCCCGCGCCGGCCGCGAGCGCGGGTACAACCGCGACGAGCGGCCCGGTGGCGACCGCGCCCGCCGGGGCTACACGCGCGGCGGCAGCGACCGGGGCGCGGTGAGCAGCCCGAACGGCGCGGCCCGGGCCAGCCGCGAAGTCAGCGCCCAGCCGGCCCAGGCGAGTGCGGGCGGCAGCGCCCAGGCCGCCGACGGCAACCGCCGCCGCCGCCGCCGGGGCCGGCGCAGTGGGCCGGGCGGAACGGCGCAGGACTGAAACTCTGGATGCCGCCTTCGGGCGGCATTTTTTGGTCCTGGGAAGGCCTGTTGCGTTGTGTGGCCCACCCCCTAGCCCCCCTCCCGCCGGGAGGAGGGATCCTTTTCGCCGCGCCCGGCAAAGCGTCGTTCCGGGCGTCGGCGGGGGGGCTCGTGCTTGCGGCGTGACGGCTCAAGTCGGGGTCAGCCGCAGCCCAGTTAAATGGCCCGCGCGCTTCGCGCACGACGGCCTCTGGGGGAATTGGGCGATAGGTCGGCGGGGCTGTTGTCTGCGCCGGAAACGCTCAGGCTTTCGCCAGGGGTCACAGGCCATAAGCCTTCCACTTTTCCACTTTCCACACCCCCTGCCCTGCCTCCCTACAATCGGCTCCACTCGGCCGCCTGCCGCAACGCCGCCGCCGCGCGGTCCACCTCATCAGGGGTGGTGGCGGCGCCGAAGCTCAGGCGCAGGGACGACCGCGCGTCGGCCTCGCTCAGGCCCAGGGCCGTCAGGACGTGGCTGGGCTGCATGGTCCCGGCCGCGCAGGCGCTGCCCGCACTGGCCGACACGCCCAGCAGGTCGAGATTCATGAGCAGCGCCTCGCCGTCGGTGCCGGGCAGGGTCAGGCTGACGACCTTGGGGCTGCCCTCCGGCGCGTGGTTGACCCGCAGGCCCGGCAGGTCGGCCACCGCCGCCAGAAAGCGGGCGCGCAGGTCGCTCAGGTGGTCGAAGGTCGCCCCGCGCCCGGCCTCGGCCTCGGTCAGGGCCACGCCCGCCGCGTAGACCCCCGCCGTGTTGCCCGTGCCGGGGCGCAGGCCACCTTCCTGCCCGCCGCCGAAGGTGACGGGCGGCAGCTCGGTGCCCCGGCGCACGTACAGCAGGCCCACGCCGCGCGGGCCGCCCCACTTGTGCGCGCTGAAGGTGGCGTAGGTCACGCCCCAGCCCGCGAGGTCCAGCGGCAGCACCCCGGGGGCCTGCACGGCGTCGGTGTGGTAGGGCACGCCCCGCGCGGCGGCGACGGCGGCCAGCGCGGCCGTGTCCTGCACGGTCCCGATCTCGTTGTTGGCGTGGTGGATGCTGACCAGCGCCGTGTCGGGCCGCAGCGCCGCTTCCAGCTCGGCCGGGGAGTAGCGGCCGTGCGCGTCCGGGGTCAGGAAGGTCAGGGCCCAGCCGCGCGCCGCCAGGGTCCGCGCCGGGGCCAGCACCGCCGAGTGTTCGGTGGGCGTCGTGACGAGGTGGCCGGGGCGGCCGTGCGCCTCCTCCCAGGCCTGGGCACGGCCCAGCACGACGTGGTTGTCGCCCTCGGTGCCGCCGCTGTTCACGGTCAGGGTGCGCGGGTCCACCCGCAGCGCCGCCGCCATCCGGGCGCGGCCGTCCTCCAGCAGCTCGCGCGCCGCCTGCCCGGCTGCGTGCACGCTCGCGGGGTTGCCCGGCAGCGCCGCCGCCCGCACGTAGGCGTCCAGCGCAGCCGGCGTCATGGGGTGGGTCGCGGCGTAGTCGAGATAGATCATGCCGGGCTCCCCGCCTACTGGGCCGCCACGCGGGCGTATTCGGCCGTGCCCTGCCGCACGATGAACACGGCGTTGCCGCGCACCTCGACCGGTGTCTGGGCGCGCTGCCCGGCGAGGCGCGCAGCCTCGGTGGCCGGCAGCACCTGCCGCTCGCCGTCGGCGTCCTGAACGACCACGCTGTAGCTGCCCTCCGGCAGGTCGGCCGGGAAGTCGTAACGGAAGTCCACCTGCCGCGCCGTGAGGGCGTCGGGCGTCTGGGCCGAGTTGTCGCCCAGGCCGGTCTGCGGCAGCGGCGGAATCTCCTGCGGGGTGGCCGAAGTGCCCGCGCCGGAAGGCGTGGTCTCCGAAGTAGCCGGGGTCGCTGCGCCGGAGGAAGAGGTGTTGCCGGTGCCCTGGCCCTCGTCGGGCACGGCGGGCAGCGGGGGCACGTAGGCCGGGGGCAGCGGCAGGCTGCCGGCCGGCGTGTTGGGCGGCGTATAGCGCGCCGAGGAGATGACCAGCCGCACCGGGCTGCCCACCGTGACCCGCACGAAGGGAGCCGGGTCCTGGCGCAGCACGAGGTTCTGCGGGCCGTCGCTGGGCTCGCGGGTGTAGGTGGTGATGACCAGCCCGGCGGCGCGGGCGTGGTCGCGCGCCTGCTCGAAGGTCATGCCGCTCAGGTCGGCGATCCAGGTTTCCTTGCCCTGCACGCCGGTGCTCACCATGACCTGCACCGGCTGGCCGCGCTCGGTGCTCGATCCCTGGGCCGGGACCTGCGCCACGATGCGGCCCTCGGGGGTGGAACTCAGGGTGCCGTCCACCCGCACGACTTTGCCCAGGCGCAGGCCGCTGTCGCGCAGCAGGCTGCGGGCCTGGTCCACGGTCTGGTCCTCGACGCGCGGCACGCTCATCAGGGGGGGCTTGTTGACCGTCAGGACGATCTGCCGCCCGATGGGCAGGGTGGTGTCGCCCGCCGGCTCCTGGCGCAGCACGGCCCCCACGGCCGCGTTGGCGTTGTCGCCGTAGGCGTACTCGACCCGGAATCCGGCCTGGGTGAGGGTCTGCGCCGCCGTGCGCGCGTCCTTGCCGGTCACGGCCGCCACGGTCCTGACCGGCGGGTTGAGGTACACCTGCGCCGCCTGCGCGCCCAGCCAGCCCGCCCCGCCCAGGAATAGCAGCCCCGGCACGAAGCTCAGCCACGCGCCGGGCGCCCTCTCGCGCTTCTTGCGCCTGACCCGGCCCCCGGCCAGCGCGGCCAGGGTGGGGGCGTTCAGGGCGGTGATGTCCGCCAGGCTGCGGCCCTGGGGGGCGGGGCGCAGGTAGGCCACCTGCGGCACCTGGCCGTCCAGCACCACGTCGGCGTCGGCCAGCGCGAAACCGTGGTTGGCGAGGGCGGCGGCCAGCGCCTGCACGGCCTCGACAGTTTCCTCCTGCTTCTGGGGCTGGGTGACCACGTCGGTCAGAGGGGTGCCTGCCACCGGCTGCCACACCGCGTAGTAGGCCCCGGGGCGCGCGACCACGTCGGTCAGGCCGGCGGGCGCGATGGCCCGCAGGGCGGTGCGGTAGGCATGGAAGCCCTGGCGGTCCGCCTGCGACCCCACTGTGAACCAGGCCACCCGGCGCAGCGCTCCGGCGGCGGCGTTCACCTCGTACAGGGTGACGTTGCCGCTGCGCGACAGCTCGCGCACGACCTCATATTTGCCGTCGATGGTCCGCATCGGCGGCGTCAGCGTGGTGGTGTCCGGCCCCGTCATTCACGGCCCAGCATAGCGCGCGCCCGGCCGGGCCGGATCACAACCGCCTGAGAACCGGCCCGGCTGCCGGGGCGGCCCAGCAGCGCCCAGACTCCGTACACCCAGGCGAGCCCGGTCAGCAGGCCGGCGAGCACGTCGGTGGGGTAGTGGACGCCCAGCACCAGCCGCGCGCCGCCCATCAGCAGGCAGTAGGTCACGCCCAGGCCCAGCGCGGGCCAGCGCCAGCGCGTGCGCCACAGCAGCAGGACGGCCACGCTGCACAGCGCCGCCGCGAACATGCTGTGGCCGCTGGGAAACGACGCGCCGTTCTCGGCGACCGTGCGCGGCCACAGCTCCGGCCGGGGGCGGTGAAAGACCAGTTTCATCAGCGCGTTCAGCAGGACGGCCCCGCCCAGCGCCCACAGCGCGAACAGGGCCTGGGCCCGTTGCCGCAACCACAGCGCCGCCGGAATGGCCACGAACAGCGGCCCCATGACCTCCGGGCCGCCCAGGACGTGCAGCGCGGCGCTCAGGTGCAGCAGGGCGGGGGTCGTGTGGGCATGGACCCAGAGCAGCAGGGGCGACTCGAAGGCGAAGCGTTCCTGCTCCAGCACCTCCTCGCCGATCCAGCCGACGGTCAGCAGCGGCGTGAGGACGAGCAGCAGCAGCCCCAGCACGGGCATGAGCTGGCTGGCGGGAGAAGAGGCCTGAATCGCGGGTGCGGGGCGGGAGAGCCGGGGCATGGCCCACTGTGCGGCCTGCTTGCGGGGCGTGGCGTCCTCCTTTGGGATGTCCCGCACGGGCGCGCTACCCGACGAGGCTGGCGACCGCGTTGATGGTCACCGCGATGATGACCGTGCCGAACAGGTACGAGATCATGGCGTGCCCGAGAAGCAGCCGGCGCATCCGGCGGGTGTCGAGGTTGGTGTCGCTGACCTGGAAGGTCATGCCGATGGTGAAGGACAGGTAGGCGAAGTCCGAGAAGGTCGGGTCGGCCAGCGGCCCGTCCTGGCCGCGCTGCACGAACTGCACGCCCGCGCCGCCGTCCTCGTAGAAGCGCCGCGCGTAGTGCAGCACGTATTCGACATGCACGAGCAGCCACGACAGGACCACTGTCACGATCGCCAGTCCGGTGAGCAGGTCGGCGGCGAGGCCCTTCTGCTGCCCGGCCTCGTGCAGCGCGAACACCACGCCCACGAGGCTGATGACGGCCGCTGCCAGCGTCAGGAAGGCCGAGATGACGCGGGTGTTGTCCTCGCGGGTGGCGCGCGCGCGCGTCTCCTCGGGCGTGCAGCGCAGCAGGGGCGCGAGCCGCAGCAGATTCACCGCGCAGAAGGTCGCCCAGCCCAGCAGCGCGTGGGCTTCCCAGGGCCAGTGGCCCGGCAGGGCGACGGCCAACAGGACCCCGAGCAGTCCCCCCAGCACCAGACGGAAGGCGGCGGGCGGCGCATTGGGCTTGACGCGGGGGCTGGACACAGTCCGGAAGATAGCGCCGCGCCCGTAAGGCCCAGATCAAAGCCGCGCGGGGAAGGGCGGGCACATCCGCTTGACGCCCCCGGCCCGGTCGCCTACAGTCCGGGACATGAGCGGACAGACGACCTCCCTGCGGTGCCAGCGCATCGGGGCGGGTCTGCCCGTGCTCCCGCCTCCCGCTGGGGTGTAAGAAGAATTTCCGGTGAGTTGAACGCGCACCCGAGCGGAGCGAAAAGAAAACGTACGGCACGGCCAGGAGGCAGAAGCCTGTCGGTGGGCTTTCCGACGGGGCTCTGCACCGGAGCGGTGCCGGAGGACGGCGAGCTGCCGGTCCCATATGGCCGGAGCCCGGGGTGGCCCGGCCCGGGCGCAGCCTTTGCGTCCATAGTGAGAGGAGGACAAACATGCGGCTTTCCCAGAGCCTGTTCAAGACGCGGCGCGAGGCCCCGGCCGACGCCGAGACGCGCGGCACGCAACTGCTCATCCGCGCCGGTTACCTGCACAAGGTGGGCAGCGGCCTGTACGCCAGCCTGCCCCTGCTGACCCGCACCCTGCACAAGCTCGAGGCCCTGATCCGCGAGGAACTCGACCCTGTCGCCCAGGAGGTCAGCCTGCCGGCGCTGCAACCGGCTGCGCTGTGGCGGCAGTCGGGCCGCTGGGAGGCCTACCGCGCCGAGGGCCTGATGTTCGCGGTCCAGGACCGCGCCGGGCGCGAGCTGGCCCTGGCCCCGACCCACGAGGAGGTCGCCGCCGCCCTGGCGCGCGAGGTGGTGGGCAGCTACCGCGACCTGCCGCTGAGCGTGTACCAGATCGGCCGCAAGTTCCGCGACGAACTGCGCCCGCGCGCCGGGCTGCTGCGTACCCGCGAATTCACGATGAAGGACGGCTACAGCTTCCACGCCGACGAGGCCGACCTGCGCCGGCATTTCGGAGAGGTGTCGGACGCCTACGCCCGCCTCCTGACCCGGCTGGGCGCGCCGTGGCAGGTGGTCGAGGCCGACAGCGGCAGCATCGGCGGAGCCGGCAGCCGCGAATTCATGATCCTGAGCGACGTGGGCGAGGACGAGCTGCTGCGCACCCCCGACGGCCGCTCCGCCGCCAACGCCGAGCAGGCCGTGTCCCGCGCCGCAGAGGTCGGGGCCTCGCCGTTCGCGGCCTACGCGCGGGTCCACACCCCCAGCACCTCCAGCGTGGAGGCCGTCGCGGCGGCGCTGGGCTGCGGGGCTGGGCACGTCGTCAAGATGCTGCTGTACACGGCGCGGGTGGGCAGTCCGGAGTCCGGGCAGGTCTGGCCGGTGCTCGTGTGCCTGCGCGGCGACCACAGTGTGAACTCGGTCAAGCTCCGCAACGCGGTGGCGGCGCGGGTGGACGGCCCGCTGCTGACCCTGGAGGCGGCCGTGCCGGGCGACTGGGCGGCCGATCCGCTGCCGCTGGGCTTCGTCGGGCCGGACCTGCCGGACACGGTGGTCGCCCGGCGCGCGGGGGTGCGGCCGGAAGTGCTGCGGCTGTGCGACACGGCGGCGGCCGGGGCACGCGGTTTCGTCGCCGGGGCGAACGAGGTCGGCTGGCATGTGGTGGGGGCCGACTGGGACGTGACCCACACGCGGCCGGAGGTGGCTGAGCTGCGGCAGGCGCGGGCGGGCGAGGCGAGCGTGCAGGACGCCTCTCAGCGGCTGGAGTCGGCGCGCGGCATCGAGGTCGGGCACGTCTTCCAGCTCGGCACGCGCTACACGGCGGCGCTGGGGGCGACCTTCACGGCGGCCGACGGGCGCGAACAGGCGCTGCACATGGGCTGCTACGGCATCGGCGTGACGCGGCTGGCGCAGGCCCTCGCGGAGGTCTGGGCCGACGACCGGGGGCTGGTGTGGCCGGCGGTCCTCGCGCCCTATACGGTCATGCTGACGGTGGTGGACCCGGGCGACCCGGCCCAGCGGGAAGCGGCCGAGGGTCTGTACGCCGCGCTGCGGGCCGCCGGGCTGGACCCGCTGCTCGACGACCGCGACGTGCGCCCCGGCGTCAAGTTCGCGGACGCCGACCTGGTGGGGCTGCCCTGGCGCGTCACCGTGGGCCGCCACGCCGCGCAGGGCGAGGCCGAGCTGACCGCACGCCGGAGCGGCGAGACGTGGCGCGTGCCGCTGGCCGGGGTGGTGGACGCCCTGCGCGCCCGGCTGGCGGCCCCGGACTGACCCCCCGTAAGCCCCCAGGCCTCCTTCGGCCGGTCTTCATCTGCGGCGGGGGAGGCAGGGCGCACACTGGGGCATGCGCCGCGCGCCGACCACCGATCCCCTCCGCCCCGTGCAGGCCCAGCGCGAGCCCTCGCGGGTGGCCGCCGCCCTCACCGCGACCGGCGTGCTCGTGGGGGTGGTGTGGGTGCTGGAATTCGTGGACCTCCTGGGCTTCGGGGGGCGGCTGGATCTGTTCGGCATCCAGCCGCGCAACCCCGCCACGCTGGGGCACATTTTCACGGCGCCGTTCATGCACGCGGGTTTTCCGCACCTGCTCGCCAATACGGTGCCGCTGGCGGTGCTGTCCTTCATGAGTGCGGCGCGCAACCTGTGGCGCTACCTCGCCGCCACCCTCGTCATCGTGACGGTGGGGGGCGCGCTCGTGTGGCTCTTCGGGCGCGGCAACAGCGTGCACCTGGGGGCCAGCGAGCTGATCTTCGGGTATCTGGGCTACCTGCTGGGTGTCGGCTGGTGGGAGCGGACCCCGGTCGCCATCGGGGTGGCGGTCGCGGCCTTCCTGCTGTACGGCGGGCTGATCTGGGGCGTGTTCCCGAGTAACCCCTACGTGTCGTGGGAGGGGCACCTGTTCGGTTTCCTGGCGGGCCTGTTCGCGGCGCTGCTGCTGCACGGGCGCCGGCCGGGCCGGCCCACGGCGCGGCTGTAGGCCGCCGGGGCCAGGGGGGACCAGCGGCCCCGCGCGTCCCTGCTACGCTGCCCGGCATGCTGCTGCTCCCCGACCCCGTCCGCCCCGAGGTCCGGCAGGTCACGCGCCGCGCCGCCGAAGCCATCGCCGCCCACCTGGCCGCGTGCGAGGCCGCGCAGGACGTGACCCCGCAGGCCGCCGCCGCCCTGAAGGCCAGTGGCTACGCCGCCCTGACCGTGCCGGAGGCGTTCGGTGGCCTGGGCGCGACCCTGCCCGAGTTCGCGCTGACGCAGGAGCACCTGGGGCGCGCGGGGGCGTCGCTGGCGCTGGTGCTCGCCATGAACGGGCACGTGCTGGGCAGCGCCTTCGGGGCGCGGTCGTGGCCGGAGCCGCTGCTCGCGCGCCTGGGCCAGGGGGCGGCGCGCGGTGAGCTGCTCAACGCCGTCGCCAGCGAGCGCAACCTGGGCAGTCCCTCACGCGGCGGCCTGCCCGAGACCACCCTGACCCCCCAGGGGGACGGCTACCGCCTGGACGGCCGCAAGACTTGGTCTACGGGGGCGCGCGCGCTGGACACGGCCCTGGTGACCGCCGCGCTCGACGGGCAGGTCGTGCGCGTCCGGGTGGACATGCACGCGCCCGGCGTGGACATCGAGACGACCTGGGGCGGGTCGCTGGCCCTGCGCGGCAGCGGCTCGCAGGACCTCGTGTTCAGTGGCATGAGCGTGTCGGCCCAGGACCTCGCCCCGCCCACGCCGCCCAGCCCGGTCAGCCCCGCATGGTTCTGGACCGCCCTTTCGGGCACGTACCTGGGGGTGGGCACCGCCGCCCTGGCCGAGCTGCGCCGCTACGCCGTGACGCGGGTGCCGACCGCCCTGGGCCGGCCCATCGCCACGCTGCCGCGCGTGCGCGAGACGGCCGGGCGCATCCACGCCGAGCTGTGGGCGGCGCGCGCCCTGCTGGCCCACGCCACTCAGGCCTTCCACGCCGACCCGACCGACGCCGCCCTGCCGCTGCTCGCCGGGGCCAAGGCCGTGTGCGCGCAGGCCGCCGTAAACGCCACCGACCAGGCCGCGCGCGCGGTGGGCGGCGCGGCGCTCTCGCCCGACCAGCCCTTCGAGCGGCTGCTGCGCGACGCCCGCGCCGCCCTGACGCACCCGCCCACCGAACCCGAGGCCTACGAACGCCTCGGCGGCCTGCTCATGGACGCGGCCGAGGAAGGCGTCTACAGCGTGCCCTGAGTCGGGCCGTCTTCGATGAGCGCCGAGACGTGGACGAGCAGCGATGAACGCGCCCCTTCGGTATCCGGACATCGGCACCAGCCCGCCGGAGCGGCCTTCTCCGGCTAGAGCAGCACCACCCCGCCCGGCGTGTCGAGCTGCGCGCCGAGTTCGGGTTGCGGGGCCTCGTAGACCTCGACCTCGCCGACAAAGCCGAGGCGGTCGAGCGCGGCGCGCAACTCGGTCGGCTGCGGCGTGCCCAGGCGCAGCGTCGCCAGCGTGACGCCCGAGGCGGGCAGGCGGGTCGGCGGCGCGGGCGTATGCCACGCGATCAGCGAGGGGGCGACGCCGCCCTGCGGCAGCGAGCCGTCCGGCGGCACGGTCAGCGCCCAGCGGTTCTCGCCGCGCGACAGCTCCAGCACCTCGCCTTCCGGGTAGTCCTGTGCCGCGTCCAGCTCGGGCACGCGGGCAACCCAGTGGACCAGGGCCGGGCCGTCCTCCAGCCGTTCGCGCATCTCGGGCGTGTCCAGGCCGAACCAGCGGGCGCGGGCTGGGGCGGACGCGCCGGGATTCACGGCGATGACCTCCAGGTAGGAGGTGCCTCCCAGCGACAGCAGCGCGTTGTGCGTGCCGAAGGTCTCGTGCTCGCCGCCGGGGGCCAGGGGCACGCCCAGGCGGCCCTCCAGCCACGCCCGGCCCTCCGCGAGCGTGCGCGCGGCGACGACGAGGTGATCCAGATGCGCGCCCATGTTCAGGCCCCCCGGGGACGGCTCATGGCCGCGAGGTCGTTGAGCAGGATGGCCGCCGCCTTCTCGCCGCTTTCCATCGCGCCCTGGATGCCGCTCATGGACGTGACCTCGCCCGCGCGCAGCACGCCGGGCAGTGGGGTGGCGTGTCCCGGCAGGGTGGCCGCGTAGCCGGGCGGCTGCGGGTACTGCGCGTGCGGGACGCGTTCGGTGCCCAGGGTCCGCAGGCCCGACACGGCGGCCTCGCCGTACCAGCGCGCGAGTTCGCCGCGCACGCGGGCGTCCAGCGAGGCGTCGTCCAGCTCGGGCACCCCGCCCTGCGCCGAGGCCAGTGCCGTCACGACGAGCAGGTCCTGGCCCTCGGGCGCGCGGCCCGGCACGGCCTGCCCCATCCACTGCGCGTTGTTGATCAGGCCCGCCTCGCCGTTCAGCAGCAGGCGGCGCTGTTTCTCGACCGGCGTGGCGGCGGCGTAGTACAGGTACGCGCTGCCCAGGCTGGCCCGTTCCTCCCCGCGTTCCTCGCCCAGCAGCGGCGCGGCCGACCACGTGTCGGTCGCCACGATGACCTGCCGGGCGTCGAGTTCGCCCGCATCCGTCTGGGCAGTGACGTGTGTGCCGTGCGGCTGGAGGTGCGTGACCCGCACGCCGGTCCGCACGTCGAGCCCCTGCGCGAGCTGGGCCGGAATGGTCCCCATGCCCGCGCGGGGCAGCGCCGCGCCGCCGGTCATGAGGAGCCGGAAGTAGTAGCGGAACAGCCGCGCCGAGGTCGCCAGGTCGCGCCGCAGGAACACCCCGCCGAAGAAGGGCCGGAAGAAGTGGTCGAGCGCCGCCTCCGAGAAGCCCTGGCGGCGCAGGTAGCTCTCGGTGCTCTCGTCGGGGCCGACCAGCAGCGTGTGGGCGGGCGGCGCGCCGAGTTCCAGCGCCAGCTTGCCGATGCGGGCCTTGTCGCCCAGGGTCAGCGCCCCGCTCAGGAGGGTGCTGCCCAGGCTGCCGGGGTCGCGCAGGGGGTCGCCCAGCGCCTCGGCGCGCCGCCCCCGCCGCACCACGCCCGCCGGGGCGATGGGCACGAGGTCCAGCGCGCCCGGGTCGAGGTTGCGCCGCACCGCCGGGTAGTCGGGAAACAGCACCTGATACCCGGCGTCGAGGGTAAAGCCCTCCACCACCCGCGTCCGGACCCGGCCGCCGATCTCGGGCGCGGCCTCCAGCAGCCGGACCCGCTGCCCCGCCCGCGTGAGGACCCGCGCCGCCGTCAGCCCCGCGAGGCCCCCGCCGATGACCAGAACGTCGTGCATATGGAGTTCAGGGTAGCGGCTGCGCGGCGCGCTCAGGCCGGACATAAAAAAAGACCCCCCACGCGCAGGGGCCAGGGGAGAGGCGGGGGGGCTTCAGTCGGCGGCCACTGCGCCGTCCTTGGCCTTGACCGGCCGGGCCGTGAGCGGGCGCTCGGGCAGGACCAGGGTCAGGACGAAGGCGAGCGCCACCAGCACGGCCGAGATCAGGAAGACGTGGTCGATGGCCCCGACCATCACCGCGCGCAGGGCGTCCAGGATGGGCGTCAGGAGTTCGGTGTGCCCGAGTTTGCCCAGCGCGCCGCCGAGCTGCTCCTGCGCCTGGGCGCTCGTCAGGAGGTTGGGGTTGGCGACCGCGTCCTGAAACTGCGTGGGCAGGGCCGTCGCCGCCGCCGGCAGCTGCCCGCCGAGGTTCTGGGCGAGCTGCGCGTTGACCAGTGCGCCGAACAGGCTCACGGCCAGCGTGCCGCCGATCTGGCGGAAAAACTGGTTGCCGCTCGTCGCACTGCCCAGCTTCTCGCGCGGGGCGGCGTTCTGCACGGCCAGGGTGAGCTGGCTGTTCACCGGCCCGAGCCCGAAGCCCAGCAGCACCATCAGGCCGACCGCGATCCACAGCGGCGTGCTCAGCGAGAGGCTGGCGCTCAGGAACAGGGCTCCGGCGGCCACCAGCGCGCCCACGTTGATGAGCCACTTGTAGCGGCCGGTGCGGCTCACGATCTGCCCCGAGATGGTGCTCGTCACGATCAATCCGACCATCAGGGGCGTGAGGGCCAGCCCGCTGCCCGAGGCGCTGCTGCCGCGCACGCCCTGCATGTACAGCGGCAGGTACAGGATCGCGGCGTACATGCCCGCGCTCATGAGCAGCCCGGCGAAGGACGCGATGGCGATGCCGCGGTCACGCAGCAGCCGGAGGTCCAGAATCGGGCGTTCCTGACGGCGGCTGTGCGCCGCGTAGGCCCCGCCCAGCAGCAGCGTGGCCGCGAACAGGCCCAGAATCTGCGCGCTGCCCCAGGCGTAGGTGCCCCCGCCCCAGGACATCGCCAGGGTCAGGCACACGACCGTCCCCGCCAGCAGGGCCGCGCCCAGGGCGTCGAAGCGGCCCTTTGCGCCCGGCGCGGGCAGCCGGAAGAACCGCCAGATGAAAAAGGCCGCCAGCACCGCGAAGGGCAGGTTCACGAAGAACACGCTGCGCCAGCCCAGGTGGTCGGTCAGGAAGCCCCCGACGAGCGGCCCCACCACGCTGCTGACCCCCCACACCGCGCCGGTGTAGCCCTGGTAGCGCCCGCGCTCGATGGGGGTGAACAGGTCGGCGATGGCCGTGAAGCTCATGGCCATCAGTGTGCCGCCGCCAATGCCCTGGATGGCCCGCAGGATGATGAGCTGCTCCATGCTCTGCACGAAGCCCAGGCCCACGCTGCCCAGCGCGAAGATCAGGATGCCCAGCAGGATCAGGGGGCGGCGGCCGTATTTGTCGCTCACCGTGCCGACGACCGGAATGGTCACGGTCGTGGCGAGCGAGTAGGCGGTAAAGGCCCAGGCGTACAGGTGAAAGCCCCCCAGGTCGGCGATGACGCGCGGCATGGCGCTGCCCACCACCGTCAGGTTCAGGCTGGAGAGGAACAGCACCGTCAGGATGCCGGTGAAGGCCAGCACCTTCTCGCGCTGGGACAGGGAAACGGTATTCATGGTCGGGCCTCCAGGGCCGGGGACGGAACCGGGTGCGTCGCCGGGGCCACGGGCGGCGCGGCGCACAGGTCGAGACGGGTACTCAGCGTTTCCAGGGCGTTCAGGGCCGCGCGCACCTGGGCCGGGTCGAGGCCGCCGAAGCTGTCATGCACGATGGCCTGGGCACTCTCGCGGGTCTTCAGGCGTTTGGCCTCGCCCTGCGCGGTGAGTTGCAGGCGCTGGCGACGCAGGTCGTCGGGGTCGGTCACGCGGCGCACGAGTCCGGCCTCGGCCAGCTTGGTCACCATGCGGGTCACGGTCGGGGCCGGCAGCGAGTGGCGGCGGGCCACGGCCGAGGGCGTGTCGCAGCCCTCCGTGATCGCCGAGAGCACCAGGACCTCGCCGATGTTCAGGCCGACCGCCTGCTCCAGCGGCTCGTCCAGCTGCTGCCGGAAATGCCGCGCGAGCCGCAGGGTCAGGCGCACCAGACCGTACAGCTCGTCTTGGGGGGAGAGAGAGTCATTCATTCCAAACGAAAGTATTTCATATGGAAACAAATAGGACAAGTCCGGCGACCGTTCATCCGGGGCGGCCCCCGCTTCCCGGCAAGTCCGGTCCGCTAGACTCGGGGGCAATGTCGGAGTCCATCAGCATCAAGCAGACCATCGTCGTCCGCGCGCGTCCGGACGTGCTGTACCGCCTGGCCCTGGACCCCAAGCGCCGGGCCGGCTGGGACCCCAACGTCGCTTCGGCCGCCTACGAGGGCGGCGATGGCCGCCTGACGAACGGCGCTCTGGCACGCTACAAGTTTTCGCGGCGGCTGCTGGGCCTGAGCTTCACGGTCAAGTACGGCCAGCTCCAGGCCCCGCAGCGCGGCGGCTGGGAAAGCGTGCGCCATGTCGGTCCCCTCGAAAAGCTCACACAGGGCTGGACCTTCAAGCCGATGCCCGGCGGCACCGAGGTCACGCTGACCCTCAACGGCCGCGTGCGTTTCGGGTGGGTGCGTCAGCCGGTCGAGCGGGCGCTGCACAACATGGTCGCCACGACGCTGCTCGAACTCCAGCGGCAGGTCGATGCCCAGGGCGCGCAGCTGCTCGAAGACATGGGCCGCGAGATGCAGGAGCGCCAGAAGGCCGAGCAGAAGGCGGCCCGCGAGGCGGCCAAGGCGGCCAAGCGCAAGAAGTGACGGGCGCGGCCGCCTGAGCGCCGGATGGGCGAGGGCCACCCCTGTCTCGGGGTGGCCCTCGCCCGTCTACGCCTTATTTCAGGCGGACTTGCCCAGGCGGTAGCGGCCCGCGCCGGTCAGGGCGAGCGTGGCCGAAGCCGCCAGCAGCAGCAGCGGAAACTCGACGCCGTTCGGGTTGAAGAAGCCGCCCGAGACGTGCACGAGCAGGATGGCGACGAGCATGTTCACGGCCAGCAGCGCGCCGACCACGCGGGGAAACAGCCCCAGGATCAGCAGCAGGCCGCCGATCAGCTCGATGCCCGCGATCAGGGGAGCGGCCACGCCCGGCAGGGGCACGCCGATCCCGGCGAAAAACTGGGCCGTACCGGCGACCGTATTCAGAAAGAACTTCTGGTAGCCGTGCATCACGAAGATGACGCCGGTGGCGAGGCGCAGCAGCAGCAGGCCCAGATCGGCCTGCGAGGGGGCGCTGGTCGCGGGGGCGGTGCGGGTGGGGGTCGTCATCGGTGGTCCTCCAGGGTCAGGTCGCCCAGCAGCTCGGCCAGCAGCGCGAGGCGCTCGGGACTCAGGGCGGCGAACTGCCGCGCGTGCAGCTCGCTCAGGGGGGCGTCGAGGGCGCTCAGAACGGCGCGGCCCTCGGCCGTCAGGTGGGTCATGACCACCCGGCGGTCGTGGGGGTCGCGTGCGCGCCGCACCCGGCCGGCCTTTTCCAGCCGGTCGAGCAGGCGCGTCACGTCGGGGTCGTGGACCAGCAGCCGGTGGCCGATGTCGCTGCACCGCAGCCCCCCGTCGCCCGCCCCGCGCAGGATGCGCAGCACGTTGAACTGCGGGGCGCTCAGGTCGTGCCCGCGCAGCAGCTCGGCCGCCGCGTACTGCTGGCGCGCCGCGAGACGCTGCAAGGCGAGATAGGTGCGGTGTTCGGGGCTGCCGGGGTGTCCGGGCAGCGGGTCGGCGACAGGCTGGGTCAAGGTCTCTCCAGGCTAACGGAAGCCCAGAGGGAATGTAGTCGTTAAAACGACAATCGTCAAGACGACAATTTGACATGGAGCTAAAAAAGAGGGAGCTTGACTAAAGGGCGGCTCGGTATCGGGCCGTGACAGGGGCCGCGTATGATGCGCGGCGTAATCGGGGCGGACCGGCCGGAAACCGGACGGGCCCGCGCCCGCAGGAGGACTCGCATGAAGATCGGCATGATCGGACTGGGCAAGATGGGCGGCAACATGGTGCTTCGGCTCAAGCAGGGCGGACACGACGTGATCGGGTACGACCGCAGCGAGGAGGCCCTGACGCCCCTGCGCGGCAAGGGTGCCAACGTGACCAGCGACATGGACGCTTTCGTCGCCGCGCTGGGCAGGCCGGGCGAGCGCGCCGTCTGGGTGATGGTCCCCGCCGGGAAGATCACGCAGTCGGTCATCGACGACCTCGCGGACCGGCTCGCGCCGGGCGACGTGATCATCGACGGCGGCAACTCGAATTTCCACGACACGCAGCGCCGGGGCGAGGCGCTCGCCGCGCGCGGCCTGCACTTCGTCGACGTGGGGACCTCGGGCGGCGTGTGGGGCCTGACCGAGGGCTACGGCATGATGGTCGGCGGCCCCGAGGCGGGCGTGGAGCGCCTGCGCCCGGCCCTGGAGACGCTGGCCCCCTCGCCCGACAAGGGGTGGGGCCACATGGGGCCGAGCGGCTCCGGGCACTACGTCAAGATGGTCCACAACGGCATCGAGTACGGCATGATGCAGGCCTATGCCGAGGGCTTCGAGCTCATGAAGGCGCACCAGACCTTCAACCTCGACATGGCCCAGATCGCCGAGGTGTGGCGTCACGGCACCGTGATCCGCTCGTGGCTGCTCGACCTGACCGCCGAGGCGCTCAAGAACTCCGCCGACTTCGATTCGCTCTCGGACTACGTGGCCGACAGTGGCGAAGGGCGCTGGACCATCATCGACTCCATCGAGCTGGGGGTGCCTACGCCGGTCATCACGCTCGCCACCCAGATGCGCTTCCGCAGCCAGCAGGAAGTGAGCTACTCGGGCCAGATGCTCTCGGCCATGCGCCGCGCCTTCGGGGGCCACGCGGTCAAGACGCTCGAAGTGCCCAAGCAGGAGGGCATCGTGCCCGAGGTGCAGGCGGGCGAGCACCCCAAGGCGGCCGCCCCCGAGAACATCGCGGCGAGCGGCAAGGCGGGCGGCACCGGCTCGGCCGCCGAGCAGCTCGGAGAAACCGGTCAGCAGCGCACGACGAGTGACGAGAAGGCGCGGCAGTGAGCGCTCCCAAGAAGGCCGCGCCCAAAAAAGCGAAGCCGGCCGCAGAAGCCGGGGCGGCCAAGCCCGCGCCCAAGCCCAAAGCGGCGGCCCAGAAGAAGGCCGCGCGCGGCAAGGCCCCCGACGTGGAGGCCGGCGTGCAGCAGGCCGCCGCCCAGAAGCGCGCCGCCGAGACGGTCGGGGTGGCCCAGCCCGCCGCCGAGTCGGCGGCCAAGTCCCCGCGCAAGTCGCGCCAGCGCGTGCCGGCCGGCGTGCCCGCCCACGGGGCCGACGCGCCGGGGGCCGACGGCCAGAACCCCTTCCGGGCGGCCATGCGCCGCAGCCGCGCGCCCGAACCGGCGACCCTGGTCATCTTCGGGGCGACCGGTGACCTCGCGCGGCGCAAGCTGCTGCCCGCCGTGTTCGGGCTGTGGCAAGACGGCCTGCTGGGCAGCGCCTTCAACATCGTCGGGGTGGGCCGCCAGGCCATGACCGACGAGCAGTTCAAGGACTTCGCCATCGAGGCCCTGAAGACGAGCAAGGAGACCGACACCCCGCAGCCCGGCAGCCTGGAGAAGTTCCGGGAACTGCTGTACTACGAGTACGGCGACTTCGGCGGCGACGAGGTGTACGACCTCGTGGGCAAGCAGCTCGACGAGGCCGAGGAGGCGCACGGCGGGCGCAAGAACGCGCTGTTCTACCTCTCGACGCCGCCCAGCCTCTTCGAGCCGATCAGCAACGGCCTGGGCCGCCTGGGCCTGCACCAGCAGGACGAGGGCTGGCGGCGCATCGTGATCGAGAAGCCCTTCGGGCGGGACCTCGCCTCGGCGCGCGAGCTGAACGCGGCCATCCACAGCGTGTGGGACGAGTCGCAGGTGTACCGCATCGACCACTACCTCGGCAAGGAGACGGTCCAGAACCTCATGGCGATCCGCTTCGGCAACGCCATCTTCGAGCCGCTGTGGAACCGGGGCTATGTGGACCACGTGCAGATCACGGCCGCCGAGGACCTGGGCCTGGAGGGCCGCGCCGGGTACTACGAGGAGGCCGGGGTGGTGCGCGACATGCTGCAAAACCACCTTATGCAGCTCTTCGCCCTGACCGCGATGGAAGCGCCCGCCGCCTTCGACGCCGACGCCATCCGTGACGAGAAGACCAAGGTGCTGCGCGCCGTGCGGGCCATTCCCGTGGAGCGCGTCTCCGAGGTCGCCGTGCGCGGGCAGTACGGCCCCGGTGTGGTGGACGGCGAGAAGGTGCCCGGCTACCGCGAGGAGCCGAACGTCAAGCCGCAGAGCCCCACCCCGACCTACGTGGCCGTCAAGCTGGAAGTGGACAACTGGCGCTGGCAGGGCGTGCCTTTCTTCCTGCGCAGTGGCAAGCGCCTGCCCAAGAAGGTCACCGAGATCGCGGTGGTCTTCAAGCGCGCGCCGCTGGGCATCTTCCCCGGCGGGCTGGAGCGCAACGTCCTGGCCTTCCGGATCCAGCCCGACGAGGGCGTGAGCCTGAAGTTCAGCTCCAAGATGCCCGGGCAGGAGATGGTGCTGCGCGAGGTGGTCATGGACTTCCGCTACGACGCCTTCGGGGCGCAGCTCGAAAGCCCGTATTCGCGCCTGCTGCTCGACGCGATGCTGGGCGACGCCACGCTGTTCCCGCGCGAGGACGAGGTGGACCACGCCTGGCAGATCGTCTCGGGCATTCTGGAGGCCTGGGACGCCAGTTCGCCGCGCCACCAGCCCGCCCCCGACTTCCCGAACTACGACAGCGGCACCTGGGGCCCGGCCGCCGCCGACGAACTGATGGGCGAGGGCCGCCGCTGGCGACGGCTGTGAACGCCCCGGCCGAAAGCGGGAGCGCCGCAAAGGGGGAGGAGACCGCGTGACCTACGCGACGAGTTTGGAGACGCTGGGACCGGTGGCGACCACCGTGCGGGGGGCGCAGGCCACCCTGGACGAGCTGTGGTCGCGCACCGAGGTCGAGACGCGCGCCTACACCGGCAACATCGTGGCCCTGACCCTGCGCAAACACCTCGGGCGCATCGAGGAGGCGCTCGCCGGGCTGGAGGGCCGCTACGCCGGGCGGCAGATCATCGCGGTGATGGACGGTGAGGGCGACTTGCAGGTGCAGGCCAGCCTCGTGCCGCAGCAGGGCGGGCTGTACGTCGAGCGCCTGACGCTGGACGCGGACGCCGAGCAGCTGCGCGGGGCCATCCTGCCGCTGCTGCGTCCGGCGACCGTCAACCACGTGTGGTGGGGGGCCTACACCCGCCCCGAGGGGCCGCTGCTCGCGGAACTCTCGGAAGTGGCCGACCAGATCATCGCCGACAGCCTGTCGCTGGACATTCCCCCGGCGCGGCACTACGCCCTGGCCGACCTGGGCTGGAGCCGTTCGGCGGGCTGGCGCGAAGCCCTCGCGCAGCTGTTCGACAGCCCCGACGCGGCCCGCCGCCTGCCCGAGGTCCGGGAGCTGACGGTGCGCTACTCGGGCGAGCGCGACCTGCCCGCGCGGCTGTTCGCGGGCTTCGTCGCCAGCACGCTGGGCTGGCAGGACCTGTCGGGGGCCACCTTCGGCCCCGGCGACTGCGGCCGCAGCAACGGCGACCTCTGCACCGTCGAGCTGCGGGGCGAGGGCGGGCTGCTGTTCTCGCTCCAGGCGGCGCAGGACGAGAGCGGCGTGGTCCGCACCCGCTGCCGCTGGCCCGGCGTGGACCGCGAGGCCGAGGTGCAGGTGCCGCGCATGACCCTGGCCGAGGGCCTGGGCCGCGTGATGGCCCGCCCCGAGCGCGGCGAGGTCTTCGAGAAGGCGTGGACGCTGGCGAAGGCCACGCTGTAGCCCGCCTTGCGCTAGCATGGCCGGCATGAACGCCGCGCGGCAGTGGTGGTGGCCTGGTCTCCCGACCGGGCCCCGCTGCCGCGCCTGAACACCGCCCCACGCGCCGCGCCCGGAGTTTCCCGGAGCGCGGCCGTTTTTTCATGTCCAGGAGACCCCAGATGACTGCCCCCCACCCCACCCGCAAACGCATCCTGACCGGCGACCGGCCCACCGGCCCGCTGCATATCGGCCACTACGTCGGCTCGCTGAAAAACCGCGTGGCCCTCCAGAGCGAGTACGAGACCTTCATCCTGCTCGCCGACGTGCAGGCCATGACCGACAACTTCGAGAACCCCGACAAGGTGCGCGGCAACGTGCTGGAGGTGGCGCTCGACTACCTCGCGGTGGGCCTGGACCCCCGGCAGAGCACCTTCGTCATCCAGTCGCAGATTCCTGAGATCGCCGAGCTGACGGTGTTCTTCCTGAACCTCGTGACCGTCTCGCACCTGCGCCAGAACCCGACCGTCAAGACCGAGATCGCCCAGAAGGGTTACGGCGAGTCGGTGCCGGCGGGCTTTTTCGTGTATCCGGTGTCGCAGGCGGCCGACATCACGGCCTTCGGCGCGCACCTCGTGCCGGTGGGTGAGGACCAGCTTCCCATGATCGAGCAGACCCGCGAGATCGTGCGCCGCTTCAACAACCTCTATGCGCCGGTCCTCATCGAGCCGCAGGCGATGGTCGGCAAGGGCAGCGTGGCGCGGCTGCCGGGCCTGGACGGCCAGGCCAAGATGAGCAAGTCGCTGGGCAACGCGATCTTCCTTTCGGACCCCGCCGACGAGGTCAAGCGCAAGGTGATGAGCATGTACACCGACCCCAACCACCTGCGGGTCGAGGACCCCGGCCAGGTCGAGGGCAACGCGGTCTTCTCGTACCTCGACGCCTTCGACCCCGACACGGCGGCCCTCGACGAGATGAAGGCCCACTACCGCCGGGGCGGCCTGGGTGACGTGAAGGTCAAGCGCCACCTGCTTGACGTCCTGGAGGCGACCCTGGCCCCCATCCGCGAGCGCCGCCTGGAGTTCGCGCGCGACATGGGCGCCGTCGAGGAGATCGTGCGCCAGGGCACCGCGCAGGGCCGCGAGGTCGCCGCCGCCACGATGGACGCGGCCCGCAGGGCGATGCGGCTGGACTACTTCCGGAACTGAGCGCCGAAGCGGGGAGGGTGGGCGGGCCTGTGCGGACCCGCCCACGTTTCTTGAGTGTCCTTTTGTTAAGATGCTCGGCGGAGGTCGGGCCCCGCCCGGCGAAAACGACATGGATTATTACGAACTGCTGGGCGTTTCCCGGACGGCGAGCGCCGACGAGATCAAGAGTAGCTACCGCAAACTGGCGCTGAAGTACCATCCCGACCGCAACAAGGAAGAGGGGGCGCAGGAAAAGTTCGCGCAGATCAGCGAGGCCTACGCCGTGCTGAGCGACGCGGAGAAGCGCGCCCACTACGACCGCTTCGGCTCGGCGCCCGGTGCGGGCGGCATGCCCGGCGGCGACCCCTTCGGCGGCATGGGGGGCATGGGGGGCGCGGGCTTCGACCCGATGGACATCTTCGAGCAGCTCTTCGGCGGCGCGGTGGGCGGCCGGGGGCGGCGCGGCCCGGCGCGTGGCGACGACCTGGAGACCGAGGCGCGCGTCTCGCTGCTCCAGGCCCGCGCGGGCGAGGAGATCGAGGTCAGCATCGACCGCCTCACGACCTGCGAGCACTGCCACGGCACCAAGTCCGAGCCGGGAGGCAAGCCGCCCAAGACCTGTCCGACCTGCTCGGGCACAGGCGCGGTGCGCGCGCAGGCCCGCACGATCTTCGGCGTGGTCGAGACGCAGCAGCCCTGCCCGACCTGCCGGGGCGAGGGCCAGATCATCGAGGACCCCTGCACGGTGTGCAAGGGCCGGGGCCGCACGCTGAAAAACGAGACGGTCAAGGTCAAGCTGCCGCGCGGCATCGACGAGGGCTACCGCATCCGCGTGGCGGGCTACGGCAACGAGGGTCCGGGCGGCAACGGCGACCTGTACGTGCATATCGACATGGAGCCGCACCCCGAACTGCGCCGCGAGGCCGAGCACCTCATCTACACCGCGCGCATCGGGTTCGCTACGGCGGCGCTGGGCGGGGCGGTCACGGTGCCTACCCTCGACGGCCCGCAGACGGTGGAGGTCAAGCCGGGCACCCAGCACGGCGAACTGCACCGCCTGCGCGGCCAGGGCATGCCGCGCCTCCAGGGTGCGGGCACGGGCGACCTGATCGTCGAATACGACGTGACGATTCCCAAGCCGGGCCAGCTCAACGACGAGGCCCGCGAGGCCCTGCGCGCCTACGCCCGCGCGGTCGGCGACGAGGTGCCCAGCGAGAAGCACGAGGGCTTCTTCGACAAGGTCGGCAAGATCTTCAGAGGGGAATGAGGCGCGTGTGGCTCGTGGCGCGTAGCTCGTAGAGAAAGAGGGGAGCGGCGGTCCGACCTGCCACTCCGCTTTTCTCTACAGGCTACCAGCCCGAAGCTCCGTCACGGCACCTCTCCGATACCGAACTCGTCGCTCAGGGCGGTCAGGGCCGCGTTGTGGCCCGCCATCCCGTGGATGCCGCCGCCGGGAGGCGCGCTGCTGGAACACAGGTACATGCCGCGCACCGGGGTGCGGTAGGGCGTCACGGCGAGGTTGGGGCGGGCGAGCAGGCCCCACAGCGTGCTCGCGCCGCCGTTCACGTCGCCGCCGCCGAACACCGGGCTGAAGGCCTGGAGCTGCGGCGCGGTCGTGACGTGGCGGGCCAGCACCCGCTCGCCGAAGCCGGGCGCGAAGCGTTCGAGCTGCGCCTCGACCTGCGGCGCGACGTCGGCCGCCGAGCCGTTGGGCGTGTGCGCGTAGGCCCAGAAGGTGTGCTGCCCCTGCGGCGCGCGGCCCGCGTCGAACAGGCTGGGCTGCGCGGCCAGCACGTAGGGCCGCTCCGAGCGCCAGCCCGCCTCCGAGTGTACGATCTCCGCGAAGCTGCCGCCCACATGCACCGTGCCCGCGCGGACGAGGTCGGGGCTGGCCCAGGGCACCGGGCCGCTCAGGGCGTAGTCGAACTTCTGGATGCCCGCGCCGTAGCGGAAGCCTTCCAGCTGTGCCCGGTAGGCGGCGGGGGCGCGGTCGCCCAGCAGCCGCAGCAATACGCCGGGGCTGCTGTCCACCAGCGTCACGCGGGCGGGGGGGAGGTCGCGCGGGCCGTCTACCCGCACGCCGGTCAGGACCTCGCCGCCCAGGTGCTCGAAATAAGCACGCAGGGCGTCGGCGAAGGCCTGCGCGCCGCCCGCCGGCAGCGGCCAGCCCACCGCGTGCGCCAGCACCGCGAGCACCAGGGTCATGGCCGAGGTGCCGGGTGTGGAGAGCGGCAGGGCGCTGTGCGCGGCCAGCCCGGCCCACAGCGCGCGGGCCTCGGGGGTGCGCAGCAGGGCCCGGCCCAGCGCCTCGGCCGGAGGCAGGGCACGCAGCCCGAAGCGCGCCAGCGTGACCGGGTGGCCCGGCACGCGCAGCAGCGGCCGCAGGATGTCGTGCAGCAGGCCTTCCCAGTCGGCGACGAGCGGCCCGAGCAGTCGCCGCCACGCCGCGCCGTCGCGGCCCAGGCTCTCGGCGGTGGCGTCCAGGTCGCGGCGCAGCAGCACGCTGCGGCCCCCCGGCAGGGTCTGGGCCGCCGGCACCTCGGGATACACCCAGCGCAGCCCGAAGGCGTGCAGCGGCCACTGCCGGAAGGCCGGGCTGGCGACCGCGAGGGGATGGATGGCCGAACCGAGGTCGTGAACGAAACCGGGCAGGGTCAGCCCGGCGCTGCTCAGCCCGCCGCCCACCTGGTCGTGGGCCTCCAGCAGTTGCACCCGCAGCCCCGCGCGGGCCAGGGTCACGGCCGCCGAGAGGCCGTTGGGACCGGCGCCCACGACGACGGCGTCGAGGCGGGTCATGGGCGCTCCGGGACGGGGCGGCGGGGCGGGCAGGGGGGGCGGGGGTTCACGTTGTCTCTACTGTGCGCGGTGGGGTGTCTGTCCTTCATGGACAGGAACTAAAGGCCGCTTGAGACCGGCCGGCCTGCCGGCAGGGGACCGCCGGTCAGGTGAGGGCCGCAGAAAGGCTGGGCTGCGCGCTGCCCACGCCAGAGCGGCGGCCGCAGGAGCGTGGTGACCGGGGCCACTGTTCCCGCTGGGGGGACGGGGGGCGCGGTGACAGCTCATCCGGGGGGCGGGTATGCTCTGTGGCGTTCAGGCAATTGCGCTGTTCACCACACATTCCCCCCGCTCCGGAGGCCCGCCCGTGTCTGCTGCACCCCACCGCCCCATCCTCGAAACCCTCGGCGAGAGCCGACGCTCGCCGCTGCTGGTCTTTTCGGGCCAGAGCAACCGCCCGCTGGCCCAGGCCATCTGTGACAACCTCGGCGTGCCGCTGGGCCGCAGCGTCACTGAGAAGTTCACCAACGACAACATCATCGTCCACTACGAGGAGTCGCTGCGCGAGGGTGACGTGTACATCGTGCAGACCTTCAGCGCGCCGGTCAGCGACGCGATCCTGGAACTGATGCTGATGATCGACGCGGCCAAGAGCGCCAGCGCCGGGCGCGTGACGGCCGTCATCCCGTACTACTCCTACGCCCGCAGCGACAAGAAGGACAGCCCGCGCATCTCCATCGCTGGGCGGCTGGTCGCGGACCTGCTCCAGGAGGCCGGGGCCGACCGCATCCTGACCATGACGCTGCACAGCCCGCAGGTGCACGGCTTTTTCAAGGTGCCGGTAGACCACCTCTCGGCCGACATCGTGCTGTCCGAGCACTTCAAGCGCTGCGTGCCCAACGCCCACGAGGGCGTGGTCCTGGCGCCCGACGCCGGCAGCATCAAGCGCGCCTCGCATATCGCGCGCCGCCTGGATTCGGGCCTCGCCATGATCGACAAGGAGCGGCTCTCGGACACCGAGGTGCGCCCGCGCGCCCTGATCGGGGACGTGCAGGGCAAGACGGTGTTCATCGTGGACGACGAGATCAGCACCGCCGGGTCGCTCGTCGAGACGGTCAACATCGCGCGCGGCATGGGGGCCAAGGACGTGTACGTCGCCGTGACGCACGGCGTCTACAGCGGCCCGGCCATCCAGCGCATCGCCGCCCTGGACGTGACCCAGGTGGCGAGCTGCAACACCGTGCTCGTGCCCGAAAGCAAGGTCGAGGCGGCGGGCGGCAAGCTGGCCGTGCTGGACGTGGCCCCGCTGTTCGCCAACGCCATCGCCAACATCCACACCGGCGCGAGCGTCAGCACGCTGTTCACCTGAACGGTCTCCGCAGATGCCCTCCCGGTCACGGGCAGGGGCATCTGCACGGGACGGGGCGGGTATCCTGCCCGGCATGAGCGACCCCCGGCCCCCCACCCGGCTCCGGCCCCTGTGGCTGGCGCTGGGCTTTGCGCTGTGCGGTCTGGGTTTCGTCGGGCTGTGGCTGCCGGGCTTTCCGGGGACCGTGTGGTTCGTGCTGGCCGCCGCCGCCTTCTCGCGCGGCGACCCGCGCTGGGAGGCGTGGCTGCTGTCGCGTCCGGTGGTGGGGCCGCTGGTGGCCGACTACCGCGCGGGCCGGGGCATGCCGCTGCGGGCCAAGTGGGTGGCGGCCCTGAGCATCGCCGTGGCCGTGTCGCTGAGCCTGGGCCGCATTCCGGTGCTGGTGGGGCAGGTGGCCTGGGTGCTGATCGGGCTGGCGGGCATCGGATACGTGACGCTGCGGGTGCCTACCCGGCGCGGCCCGCCCTGAAGCGAAGGCGACGGGCTTCATTTTGTGCGTCCGGCGCGGCGCGTAGACTGCCGGGCATGACCTGCCCCGCCCGCCTTGCCTTCCCGGCCCCCGCATGCTGAAAGGTGTCTTCGACCAGCTCAGCGAGCTGGGCAACCTCGTGCCGCGCTACACCGGCCCGCGCTGCCTGCTGGAGCGCCACACGGTCGGCGGCTGCGACGCCTGCCACAGCGCCTGCCCCCACGAGGCCATCGAGACGCCGCCCGGCAGCTACGGCGTGCGGGTGGACCCCCAGAAATGCACCGGCTGCGGCCTGTGCGTGCAGGCCTGCCCGACCGGCGCGCTGGAATACGACCTGATGACGCCCCTGCAAAGCGTCCATGACCAGCGCGAGCAGCCCGGCAACCCGCCGCCTGTCTCCCCCGAGGCCACCCTCACCTGCGTGCCCAGCGGCGCGGGCGGCCCCAGCCTGCCGTGCCTGGGGCGCGTGACCCCGGCGCTGGTCGCGGCGGCGGGCGCCTGGGACGTACCCCTGACCCTGATCCACGGCGACTGCGCCGCTTGCCCGGTAGGCCGCGCCGACGTGCCCGAGCGCCTGGGGGCGGTCGTCGAGCAGGCCCAGACCCTGCGCGCCGCGACCGGCCGCCCCGCCCGGGTCACGGTGCGCGCGGCGGTGCCCGCAGACCAGGGGCGCGCCCTGAAGGTGTCGCGCCGGGGGGCCTTCACCAGCCTGCTGCGCGCCGGAGGCCGCCAGCTCAGTCAGAACCTGCCCGAGCGCCCGCTGCCCTTCGTGGACTGGAGCGACCCGCCGCAGCGCACCCCGCAGGAGTGGACCTGGCGGCGCAAGGCCCTCAAGCCGGTGCCCCCGGCAGGCGTGGGGGTGGCGTGGCCCGCGCCACTGGTGGACGAGAAATGTATCGACTGCCCGGTGTGCGCCAACGTGTGCCCCACCGAGGCGATCACCCGCGAGCTGCGGCCCGAGGGCGGCGTCCGGCTGCTGCTGAACCTGGGGGCCTGCACCGGCTGTATGGCCTGCCTGCACTCCTGCCCGCCCGGCGCCATCCACGAGCAGAAGGAATGGCTGCTGGCCGCCTTCGACGTACAGATCCTGCTGCGCGAGAGCGACCACACGATGTAGGGGCGACCACGGGATCGGGAGACGCGGTGGCCTCCGATCTGAACTGGGGCCACCGCGTTTCTCAGCCCCTTTCTCTGCACGCTCCGTGGTCGCAACGGCCTCACCTGGGCTTGCCGCCTGCCCGAACGCTTCCCACCACCGTCCGAGTCCCAGCGAGGGGTAAAGGGGCGCGCGTGCCTGGGCTCACGCCGCCCGGTCAGACTGCGGGGTGTGACGACCCGCATCGCCCGCCAGAAGGTTCTCGCCATCGTCCTCGCGGGGGGGCGGGGCAGCCGGCTCTCGCCCCTGACCGACGAGCGCGCCAAACCGGCCGTGCCGTTCCTGGGCACCTACCGCCTGATCGACTTCACGCTCAGCAACCTCGTGCACAGCGGCGTGCAGGACGTGTGGGTCATCGAGCAGTATCTGCCGCACGGCCTGAACGACCACCTCTCGGGCGGGCGGCCCTGGGACCTGGACCGTACGCGCGGCGGGCTGGTGGTCATGCCGCCCTTTTCCAGCCCCGACAACGAGGACGGCGAGTTCTCGCAGGGCAACGCGCACGCGCTGGCGCAGCACGCCCACCTCATCCGCGAGTTCGGCCCCGACCTCGTGCTCGTCCTGAGTGCCGACCACATCTACCGCCTCGACCACGCCGAGGTCATCCGCGCGCACCAGGAAAGCGGCGCGAGCGTCACGATGGTCACGACCGAGCTGGACGACCCCGCCGGGGCCACCCGTTTCGGCAACGTGCGGGTGGACGACCAGGGCCGCGTGACCGAGTTCGCCTACAAGCCCGACGAGCCGCTGGGGCCGACCGTCACTGCCGAGGTCTTCGTGTACCGCGCCGACGTGCTGCTCGGGACCCTGGAGGCACTGGAGCGCCGGGGCGAGCTGGGCGACTACGGCGAGTACCTGCTGCCCGAACTCGTGGCGCGCGGCGACGCCTACGCCTTCGCGCTGGAGGGCTACTGGATGGACGTGGGCACGCTCGACGCCTATCTCCAGACGCACCGCGACTTTCTGGACGGCAAGGGCTTCGCGCTCGACGACCCCGAGTGGCCCTTCATCACGTCGAGCCTCGCGCGGCCCCCCGCGCACATCGCGCGCACGGCCCACCTCGACGACGCCTTCGTGTGCGGCGGGGCGGTGGTGGCGGGCGAGGTGACGCGCAGCGTGATCGGCCCGAACGCGGTGGTCGAGGCGGGCGCGGTGGTGCGCGACAGCGTGGTGCAGCCGGGCGCAGCGGTGCGGGCCGGGGCCGTCGTGAGCCGCGCGGTCGTGGATACGGGGGCCGAGGTGGGCGCGGGTGCGGGGGTAGGGGGCCGGAGTGCCAACAGCCGCCCGACGGTGGTGGGCGCGCACGCGCGGGTGGAGGCGGGCGCGGACATCGGCCCCGGCCGCGTGGTCGCCCCGCACGCAGTCGTGCGCCCCGGCGAGGAGGACGAGACGGCCCCCGAGGCGGAGCGGAGCGAGTAGAGTGCGGGCAATGGGGGCGGTGGGTGGGTGGCCACGCGTGGCTGCGCCCGCCACATCCCACCGCCCACGACTCGCCGACGCGGTATCCTCCACGTTATGCCTGTGGCAGAACCACGCACCCCCACCCACCCTGATTTTGAAGCCGAGCAGCAACATCTGGCCGGCACGGTCGCCGCCGTGCTGCGCCAGATCGAGACCTGGGAAGACCGCGACCGCAACGCCGGGGCCGACCTGGAGACGAGCGTCACGATGGCCGACACCGCCGAGGAACACGCCGCCATGCTCAGCGTGCATGTGCAGCAGCCCTACTTCGGCAGCCTGAAGGTGCGGGTCGGCGGGCGCGAGCAGACCCTCTACATCGGCAAGCATGCCTTCCGCGACCTCAAGGGGCCGCACAGCGTCGTGAGCTGGGACTCGGAGGTGGGCAGCCTCTTCTACTCCGACACGCTGGGCTGGACCCCGCGCCGGGGCGGCCAGGGCACCATCCGGCGGCGGCGGCAGCTGGACGTGGCGCAAAAGGAACTGCGCCGCGTCACCGACCTGTACGACGACGAGGCGGGCGGCGACACCGGCGGGCGCGAGGAAGTGCTGCTGCGCCGGCTGGCCGAGCAGAGCACGGCGGCCATGCGCGACGTGGTCGAGACCCTGCAACCCGAGCAGAACGGGGCGATGCGCTACCCCGCCGGGACGCCGGTCATCATCCAGGGGGCGGCGGGGTCGGGCAAGACGACCATCGGCTTCCACCGCCTCGCGTGGATGACCTCGCCGGACCGCCAGGAACACCGCGCCCGCCCCGAGGCCTGCATGGTCCTCATGCCCAACCGCGTGCTGGCGACCTACGCCGCGCGCATCCTGCCCGAGCTGGGCATCTCGGGCGTCACCGTGACCACGCCCGAGGTCTGGGGGACCGGCCTGCTGGGCCTGGAAAAGCTGGAGATTACCGACCGCACGCTGAGCCTGCTGCTCACCGACCAGGACAACGGCCGCCGGGCGCTGGCGTGGCGCCGCGCCAAGCTGCTGGGCGACGCCCGGATGCTCGACGTGGTGCGCACCCACCTGTGGGGCAAGTTCAACGCGGCCCTGCAGGGCCAGGCGCTCAGCGAGAGCGTGGAGGTGCGTGGGCGCGGCGTATACACCTTCGCCCTGTCGGAAGCCGAGCTGGCCGGGATGCTGCGCGAGGTCTTCGCCGCCGATCCCCTCGACGGCTACCGCGCAGGCATGCGCCGCCTGATCGAAGCCGAGGCTGTCTCGCGCCTGGGCGTCCCCGACGAGGAGGAGGCCAGCGTGCGCCGGCAACTCGCCACGCCGCTGACCACGCTGCTGGGGCGCGTCTTCGCCTCGACCACGCCCGTCACCGAGGCGCGGCGGCTGCTGGGCAGCGCCGAGGCCCTGGGCGCGAGCGGCCTGCTCAAGCCCCGCGAGATCGAGCTGCTGCTGGCCGATCCCCTGAGCGGCATTCCGGCCCCCCGGCGCGCGCACGCCGACGTGACCGAGCTGCCGCTGATGCTGGCGGTGCAGGCCTTCACGGGCGGCATCGGGCGGGTGGTCGGGCGCACGCTGGAGCCCTTCGACCATGTGGTGCTCGACGAGGCGCAGGACTACTCGCCGCTGCTGTACGCCCTGCTGGGGCGCGCGACCCGCCCCGGCCACCTGACCGCGCTGGGCGACCTGAACCAGGGCATGCACGGCTACAAGGGCCCGAGCAGCTGGGAGGCGGTGGGCGAGCAGCTGCCCGGCGCGCAGGTGCTCACGCTGTCGCGCACCTACCGCTCGACACGCCAGATCACGGCGCTGGGCGCGCGCATCGCCTCGACCTACAACCGCGCGGCCGAGGTGCACGGGGTGGACCGCGACGGGGCCGAGGTGCAGCGCTATTCCGGCGGCGACGAACTGGCGCTGCTGGCCCAGGCGGTGCGCGACGCCCGCGCGGCCGGCCACGAGAACATCGCCATCGTGACGCGCCGCGCGGCCGACGCCGACAACCTCAGTGTGGCCCTGCGCGACCACGACACCGACGCCCAGCCCATCACCACCCAGGAGCACCGCTACCGGGGCGGACTGGTCATCCTGCCGGTGAATCTCGCCAAGGGGCTGGAATTCAGCGCGGCCATCGTGGCGCGCGCCGACGCGCAGACCTACGACGAGAGCACCGAGTACGAGCGCCGGCTGCTGTACGTCTCGGCCAGCCGCGCGCTGCACTGGCTGGGGCTGGTGAGCGGCGACGAGCTGCACCCGCTGGTGGCCTGAGCGGGCCGGGGAGGAGGGCCAAGGCCCCGGCATTTGCTAAAGCCTGCCCTGGTCCGCTGCGGCCCGTCGCCGCCTACCCTGTCTCCATGACCGATCCCAAACAGACGGGCCTGCCCGAGGACGCCGGCAACGGCATGAGCGACCGTTCCGGCTACGCCGACGAGTCCGAGACGGGCATGACCGACACGCCGCTGGGCGACGCCGCCGTGCCCGCCCCCGACGCCGTTCCCGCGCCGGCGGGCCAGACGGACAGCGACCACAGCACCGGCACGAGCTTCGGCACGGTGCCGCAGGACGACAAGGGGCAATAAGCCGGGCGGTGGGGCCGTGAGGCGGGCGGCGAAGCCCGGCCTACGGCCCACATTCCGCCCGCCGCGGCCGACGTACACTGACCGGCCGTATGAGTGCCGCCCCCCGCCCGCCGCATACCCTCTCGGTCGCGCCGATGCTCGACTGGACCGACCGGCACTGCCGCACCTTCCACCGCACGCTGACCCGCCGGACGCTGCTGTACACCGAGATGGTCACGACCGGCGCCGTCCTGCACGGCGACCGTGAACGGCACCTGGGTTTCGGCGTGGTCGAGCACCCGCTGGCGCTGCAACTGGGCGGCAGCGACCCGGCGGCGCTGGCCGAGTGCGCCCGCATGGCCGAGGACTACGGATACGACGAGGTGAACCTCAACTGCGGCTGTCCCAGCGACCGCGTGCAGAGTGGGGCCTTCGGCGCGTGCCTGATGGCGACCCCCGACGTGGTGGCCCGCGCCGCCGAGGCCATGAGACACGCGACCTCCCTGCCCGTGACCGTCAAACACCGTATCGGCATCGACGATCTGGACAGTTACGGCCATCTCGCGCACTTCGTCGGCACGGTGGCGCAGTCGGGCGTCACGACCTTCATCGTGCATGCGCGCAAGGCCTGGCTCTCGGGCCTCTCGCCCAAGGAGAACCGCGAGATTCCGCCGCTGCGCTACGACGTGGTGCAGCGGCTGAAGGCCGAGTTCCCGCACCTGACGGTGGTGCTCAACGGCGGCATCCTCTCGCTGGACGCCGCGCAGGACGCCCTGGCCTGGGCCGACGGCGCGATGATCGGCCGCGCGGCCTACCAGGACCCCTTCCTGTTGGCGGCGGCCGACCGCGACCTGTTCGGAGAGGCCGCCACGCCCGTCACCCGCCGCGAGGCCACCGAGGCGTACCTGCCCTACGTCGCCGCGCAGCTCGCGCAGGGCCAGCCCCTGAACCGCATGATGAAGCACACCCTGGGGCTGTTCGCCGGACAGCCGGGCGCGCGGCACTGGAAGCGCACGATCTCCGAACAGGGACATAGGCCGGGAGCCGGGCTGGAGGTCGTCGAGGCGGCCCTGGCGGGCGTCCCCGACGAGGTGCTGGACGCGCGGGCCGGGGAGACGGCCCCGCAGCCCGCGCCGGAAACGGCGCAGCTCAGCCCGGCCTGATCAGCGGTCCACCTTGCCGCGCGGGCACACCATCCCGCCGCCGCCCGTACTGGGTCCAGCCGCCTCCCCTGCTGCACACCGAGCGCAGCATCCCGGTCTGGTCCACGGTCGCCACGTCCGGGTTGCTCGACGACCAGACCACCTCGCGCTGCCCGGCGGGGGCGTCCACGAAGGCCGTATACCGCTGGTAGAACGGCCAGGAGCCCACCCGCAGGTCGCGCGGCCCCAGCACCACGAAGCGGCGGACGGTCGGCGCGTTCGGCACAGGCGTCAGGCGGATGGTTAGTGGGGTGGACTCGACCGGGCCACACTCGTTGACCTCGATCCGGACGCGGCGCAGCGTGACCGGCCTGTACCCTTGCCGCTGGACGCTGACGGTATACCGCCCCTGGCCCTCTCGCCTCACCCGGATCTCTGCCTCTCGCTGGGGCGCGAACAAAGGGGCCGAAGCGTCGGCCAGCACCAGCCCCCGCTCGTTCTTCAGCGTCACGGCGACGGGGGGAGTCAGGACGGCCGGGCAGACCACTGGCGGCGGCTTCTGGGCCGATCGGGGCGCAGCAGCCAGAGCCAGGGCGGCGAGCAGCGTCAACGTACCCGGAGCCTGCGCCCCGCCGCCGACGCCCGCCTGCCTTGGCCCACCACAACCCTCTGGCTATTGCAACCCCCGTCCTCATAAAGGGGTCAGGGGGCATGGTACGCTCTGGGCAGAATTTTTCTTCATCCCCCACGGAGTCAGCGTCTTATGTCCAATACCCTCGTCATCGTCGAATCGCCCGCCAAAGCCCGCACCATCGAGAAGTATCTCGGAAAGGGCTATACGGTCGAGTCGTCTATCGGACATATCCGCGACCTGCCCAAGAGCGCCGCCGACATCCCCGAGAAGTACAAGGGACAGGCCTGGGCGCGTCTGGGCCTGGACATCGAGAACGATTTCCAGCCGCTGTACGTGGTTTCGCCGGAAAAGCGGCAGCACGTCGCCAAGCTCAAGAAGATGGCCCAGAGCGCTGACGAGATCATCCTGGCGACCGACGACGACCGCGAGGGCGAGAGCATCGCGTGGCACCTGTACCAGGAACTCAAGCCCAAGGTGCCGGTCCGGCGGATGGTCTTCCACGAGATCACCAAGGAAGCCATCCAGGCCGCCATCGCCGCGCCGCGCCAGATCGACACCAACCTCGTCGAGGCGCAGGAGGCCCGCCGGGCGCTCGACCGCCTCTACGGTTACGAGGTCAGCCCGGTGCTGTGGAAGAAGGTCGCGCCCAAGCTCTCGGCCGGACGCGTGCAGTCGGTCGCCACGCGGATGCTCGTCGAGCGCGAGCGCGAGCGGATGCGCTTTGTGTCGGCTGAGTGGTGGGATCTGCTCGTGACCGGGCGCACGGCCGGGGGCGTCACCTTTCCGGCCCGCATGACCGACGTGTCGGGTCCGGACGGCAAGCTGCACAAGCTGGCGGCGGGCCGCGACTTCGACCCGCTGACCGGCCGGCTCAAGAAGGGCGTGGACGTCCGGCTCCTGACCGAGACCGAGGCCCGTGCCCTGGCGACCGGCCTGACCGGTCAGCCCCTGACCGTCACCTCCGCCGAGGAAAAACCCTTTACCCAGCGGCCGTATCCGCCGTTCATCACCTCGACGCTGCAACAGGAAGGCAGCCGCAAGCTGGGCTTTGCCGCCACTCGCACCATGCGCGCGGCGCAGCGCCTGTACGAGGGCGGCTACATCACCTATATGCGCACCGACTCGACCAACCTCAGCAGCGAGGCGGTCGGGGCGGCGCGCACCCAGGTCGCGCAGATGTACGGCCAGGACTACCTGTCGCCGCAGCCGCGCGTGTATGCCAAGAAGGCCAAGAACGCCCAGGAGGCCCACGAGGCGATCCGCCCGGCGGGCAGTTCCTTCCGCACGCCCGACAGCCTGCGCGGCGAGCTGAGCGGCGACGAGTGGCGGCTGTACGACCTGATCTGGAAGCGCACGGTGGCCTGCCAGATGGCCGACGCGCGGGGCCGCAGCCTGCGCGTGCGCCTGTCGGGCAAGGCGAGCACGGGCGAGGCCGTGGCCCTGAGCGCCTCGGGCCGCACCATCGATTTTCCCGGCTTCCTGCGGGCCTACGTGGAGGGCAGTGACGACCCCGCCGCCGCCCTGGAAGACCGCGAGACGCCGCTGCCCCCCCTGAAGGAAGGCGAGCGCGTGCAGGCCGAGGCCGTGAAACCCGAGGGTCACGAGACCCAGCCCCCCGCGCGCTACACCGAGGCGAGCCTGGTGCAGTCGCTGGAGGGTGCGGGCATCGGGCGGCCCTCGACCTACGCGAGCATCCTGGGCACCATCCAGGACCGGGGCTACGCGACCAAGAAGGGGCAGGCCCTGGTGCCCTCGTGGACGGCCTTCGCCACCTCGGCGCTGCTGGAGCACCATTTCGGGCGGCTGGTGGACTACGACTTCACCGCCAAGATGGAAGAGGACCTCGACGAGATCGCGGGCGGGCGCGAACACCGCGTGCCGTACCTGCGCCGCTTCTACCTGGGCGAGTCGGCGCAGGGCGGCGCGGTCGAGGGCATGGCCCTCAAGCCCACCATCGAGCGCCAGATGGGCGAGATCGACGCCCGGGGCATCGCCACCATCCGGGTGCCCCGGCTCGACGGCAGCGGCATCGAGGTGCGGGTGGGGCGCTACGGCCCCTACATGGAGCGCGGTGAGGTCAAGGCCAACCTCCCCGACGACCTCGCGCCCGACGACTTGACGCTGGAAAAGGCTGAAGACCTGCTCGCGCGCCCCAGCGGTGACCGCGTGCTGGGCACCGACGAGGCGACCGGGCAGCCGGTGGTCGCCCGCGCCGGGCGCTACGGCCCCTACGTGACCCTGGGGGCGGAGAACCCGCCTATCCGCACCGCCAGCCTCTTTCCCGGCGACGACCTGAATACCCTGAGCCTGGAACGGGCCCTGCGGCTGCTGAGCCTGCCCCGGATGGTCGGTGTCAGCGAGGGCGAGGAAATCTGGGCCTTCAACGGCAAGTACGGGCCGTACCTCAAGCGCGGGAACGAGAGCCGCAGCCTGACCAGCCACGACCAGCTCTTCACGGTGGGTATCCACGAGGCCGAGGCGATCTTCATGCAGCCGCGCTTCGGCCGGGGCCGGGCCGCGCCCGCCGCGCCGCTGCGCACCTTCGAGTTCGAGGGCCGCGCGCCCATCCTGCTCAAGTCGGGCCGCTTCGGGCCGTACCTGACCGACGGCGAGCGCAACGCCACGCTGCGCAAGGGCGAGGAGGAAAGTACCCTGAGCGCCGAGCGCGCCCTGGAAATCTTGGAGGAGCGCGGCAAGGAGCCCCAGAAGAAGGCGGGGCAGAAGGCGGGCAAGGCCAAAGCCCCGGCCAAAACGAGTACGGCCAAAGCTGGAGCCGCCAAGGCCGCCCCCCGCAAGACCGCCACCGGGGCAGCTCCGAAGAAGGCGGCAGCCAAAAAGCCCGACCCTAAGACGGCAGCCAAAGCCGCCCCGGCCAAGGTGGCCCTGACCTGGGCCGACCTGAGGCCCCACGTGGGGGTGCTGAGCGCGCAGGAGCGCCAGCTGGTGACCGCCATGCGCGAGCAGGGGCGCAAGGTCGAGGACGTGGCCCCCGAACTCGGTCTGGACGTGAAGAAGGCCAAGGGAATGGCGTTGCAGGCCAGTAAGAAGCTGAACCAGGCGGCGCGCGGGGCCTGAGTGCGTCCGCCGCCCCGCGCCCGTCCGGAGGTGCCCCAGGCCCTCCACTTCGTGCGGCTGGCCCAGGGGTCGCCGGGCCAGTGGGTCGTGTTGCCGGGAGGCGCGCTTCAGGTGCTGGGGCTGGCCGGTAAGACGGACGGAGGCGCGCAGCGCGGCTGGCTGCTGTGCCTGCACGGCGAGGTCCTGCTCGACTTTCCCGACGGCAACTTCGTGCGCCTGCGCCCCGGCGAGGGCTACGCGGCGACCGGGCCGTGGGAGGCCCTGCCCACCCGTGCGGGCAGCGTGCTGCTGCTCGTGGCCGCCGGAAGCTGAGCCCTGACAGCCGCCTGCAAGCGGGCAGCCAGTTGGTGGGGCCGGGGCGGCCTACACTGCCCTGACCCTTATGCCCCTCGGTGACGCGCCGAACTACAGCACCCCCCGCACGCTCGGCCTCGCCGGGGTCAGCATCCTGGCTGCGCTGGCGCATTTCGGGCTGGGGGCCTTCGATTACGGCGGCGAGCGTTACCTGGGGCTGGCGGGAATGCTGCTGGCCGGGCTGCTGCTTGTATACGGCGTCCTGACCCTGATCCGCTACGCCGAAGCCCGCGACGCCATGAGCGATCCCAACCCCCGCACGCCCATGTATCACACGCCGCACGAGCGACTGACCCTGGTGATCGGGCTGGGCCTGAACCTGCTGGGCGCCCTGGCGGCCCTGGCCTGGGCGCTGGCGGGCGCGGCCTGGCCCTGGCACCTGCTGGGCGCGGCCCTGAACCTGTGGGGCGCGTGGCTGGCGTGGCGCGCGCGGCCCCGGCCGGACTGAGCCGCCTTGCCCAAGCCGCCTGAATGTCCGCCTCACCCCGGCGCGCGGCGCGGCTGCGACGCTGGGTCCATGACACAGCAGAGCAGCTATAAGGTCAGCCAGGGCAGCACCACGCACGGCAAGGACGGCGAGCATCACCTGATCAAGGGCGAGAGCAGCAGCATGCGCCTGTGGCACAACGAGCAGCCGCAGGACACCGCCGACAAGACCCCCCACGCCAACGCCTACGAGACGCTGGGCTACGTCATTCAGGGCAAGGTCGAGCTGACGGTGGACGGCCAGACCCTCACGCTGGAGGCCGGCGACAGCTACCGCGTGCCCAAGGGCGCCGAGCACACCTACCGCGTCCTGGAAGTCCTGAACGCGGTCGAAGTGATCACGCCGGGCGAGTAGGTCGCGCGGGTTCCCAGGCTCCCCCACGTGGGGAGTCTTTTGTTGGCAAAGGTGCCCTGGGGCAGGGTGCCTAAAGTGCGGCTCAACAGGCCCTAAATGCCGGTTCAGTCGCCCGTCATGGGGCCGGGAGAAGCGGGCGGCATGCTGGCCCCATGACCAAGCAGACCTTAGAAGGCAAGAAGATCGCCATCCTGGCCGCCGACGGCGTGGAGGAAGTCGAGCTGACCGGCCCCCGTCAGGCGCTGGAAGACGCGGGCGCGACCACCCACCTCGTCAGCCTGAAGTCGGGCCAGATCCAGAGCATGAAAGGCGACATCGAGCCGCAGGCCAAGTACGACGTGGACAAGACGGTGGATGAAGTCAGCGCTGCCGATTACGACGGCCTGGTGCTGCCCGGCGGTACGGTGAACCCCGACAAGCTGCGCCTGAGTGACGCCGCCATGAAGTTCGTGCGGGACGCCTACGACAGTGGCAAGCCCATCGCGGCGATCTGTCACGGCCCGTGGAGCCTGTCTGAAACGGGTATCGCCAAGGGCCTCAAGCTGACGAGCTGGCCCAGCCTCCAGCACGAGCTGAAGCTGGCCGGCGCGCAGTGGGTGGACGAGCAGGTCGTGACCGACAAGGGCGTGGTCACGAGCCGCAACCCCGACGACATCCCCGCCTTCAACAAGAAGATCGTCGAGGAATTTGCCGAGGGCGACCACAGCAGCAAGCGCTGAGACGAGGCAGACAAGGCCCCGGACCTGTAGATGGTCCGGGGCCTTGTCGTGCCTGCCTTCCGGCCGCCCTACAAATCTTCGAGTTCGGAGGTCGGCGCGGAGCCGGCGCCGTCGGTATCGGCCCCCACCGCCGGGGCCGGGCTCATGGTGCCGGGCATCCCGCCCATGCCCCCGGTGCGCGGCGTGTCGGTGGTGGGGTTCAGCGGGTCGCCCGAAAGGGGACGCTCCTGTAACTCGGGGCGCGACATGTTGGGCAGGTCGGTGTCGGGCGTGGTGCTGGTGGGCGTCTCGGCGGGGTCGGTGTCCACGGGGGGGTTGTAAGTCTTGTCGTCGGGGGTCATGGCAGGTCCTCCTTAAGCGGTGATCTCGCCGCCGGTGATGGCGTAGACGGCGCCGGTCGTGTACTTGCTGTCGGCCGAGGCCAGCAGCACGTAGGTCGCGGCCAGTTCAGCGGGCTGTCCGGGGCGGCCCAGCGGGGTCTTCCTGCCGAACTCGGGGGCCGACTCGGCGTCGCCCTGCACGACCAGCGGTGTCCAGATCGGCCCCGGCGCCACCGCGTTCACGCGCACGCCCTTCTCGCCCAGCGCCTTGGCGAAGCCCTTGGTGAAGGTCACGACCGCGCCCTTGGTCGAGGCGTAGGGGAGGATGGTCGGCGTGGGCTGGTACGCCTGCACCGACGCCGTGTTGATGATGCTCGCGCCCGGCTGGAGGTGCGGCATGGCCGCCTGGCACAGGTAGAAGATGGCGAAGACGTTGGTGCGGTAGTGCCGCTCCAGGTCGTCCGGCGTGACCTCGGTCATGTCCCCGAAGTTCTTCTGGTAGCCGGCGTTGTTGACCAGCACGTCCAGCGCGCCGAATTTGGCCACAGTGCGCTCGACGAGTTCGTGGCAGTGGGCCTGCTCGCCGATGTCGCCCGGCAGGAGCAGCACGCGGCGGCCGGCCTCGCGCACCAGCCGGGCCGTGTCCTCGGCGTCCTCGTGCTCGTCGAGGTACGACACCACCACGTCGGCGCCCTCGCGCGCAAAGGCCAAGGCCACGGCCTTGCCGATGCCGCTGTCGGCGCCGGTCACGAGGGCCACCTTGCCCTCCAGCTTGCCGTTGCCCCGGTACGACGTTTCGCCGTGGTCGGCCCTGGGGTTCAGCGCTCCTTCGGTGCCGGGGTTGTCCTGCTTCTGGGGCGGGATGTTCGGGGCGGGCTGGCGGGGGTCGTCCTGGGTCATGCGGCATTGTCAGCCGCCGCCGTAGCTGGGGCGTAAGAATTTCTACCAATAGGCTTGAGTTGTGGTTAAAATAGTGTATAGCAAACTTGGTAAGTCAACGGCCGTATGACCTAGCTTCGTGATAAAGAATTTGGGAAGGCAAAAGTTGGGAGGAAGAGGATGACACTGCATGTCTATAGATCTGAGATTCGAGACAGCACAATTAATGAGCTCTTAGAAAAAATTGATAAGAGAAATATCAATAAGTATATATCAGATCGAATTAGAAAAGGTGAGGGGCTTCGAGAATGCGTCGATTCAGTTTGACTTTCCTGTTACGGCAATTATTGGCAGAAACGGGGGCGGTAAAACTACAATTCTAGGTGCAGCGGCATGTCTGTATGAGAGTATTAAGCCAAGACAGTTTTTTGCTAAAAGCGGTGCATTGGATAACAGCATGCAAGGCTGGAAAATGTCATATGAAGCTGTGGATAAATCAGTTTCAACTAGAGACGTAATTAGAAAGAACGCAACATTTACTAGCTCAAAATGGTCTCGGGACACCCTTAAAAGAGATGTCTTGGTATTTGGAGTTATTCGAACACTTCCAGCCAGCGAGCGTACTGAGATGAAGAAGCTGGCTTCAAATAATTATGAAATTGATGATAAGCAGATTGAAGCTATGGCTACCGACGTCAGTTTGGCGGTTTCTAAAATTTTAGGAAAAGATATAAATAAATTTAGTCATATCAAAATAGATAAGTTGGGCAGAATATCTTTGTTAGCGGGAGTGACTGCTGATGGTAAGTCGTATTCCGAATTTCATTTTGGTGCAGGAGAATCTAGTGTTATCAGAATGGTTATGAAGCTCGAAGGGCCTCTAATAATTCGCTGGTTCTGATAGAGGAAATAGAAAACGGATTATACCCTTTAGCAACTGTAAAAATGGTAGAATATCTGATAGATATAGCGTATAGAAAAGGAATTCAAACTATATTTACAACTCACTCTAATGACGCTCTAAGAGTTTTGCCTAGTAAGGCAATATGGGCAATTGAAAATGGAGTTGCTAGACAAGGAAAGCTAGACGTAAATATGCTGAGAAGCATATCTGGAAATGTAGACAGTGAATTAGCTGTATTTGTGGAAGATGTTTTTGCAAAATACTGGATTGAAGCAGTTATAAGGGCGCATCATCCTGCTCGTGGAGATAGCGTAGGGGTGTATAATATAGGTGGTGACTCCAAAGCTCTGAGTACTCATATCGCTCACAGTATTAACCCAGCGGCCTCATTGACTTCCATATGTTATCTTGACGGAGATGCATCTGTAGAAGCTAACGCTTCTAAAAAAGTCTATAAACTTCCAGGACAATCGCCTGAAACATATATATATGATAAAGTTAAGGATGAGATTAGGGAGTTTAAAGCAAGACTTGCTATCGCCATGCATTTAAGTTCTGCCGATCAAGATCGTGTTGAAATTGCAGTTGAGGAAGTGAGGCGTACAAACCGAGATCACCATTTGCTATTTAGACAGCTAGGAGATAAACTTGGTTATTTAAGTGGGAATGTAGTTTCAGGTGCGTTTATCAGTACATGGATAGAGATATATCCAGAAGAGGCTAAAGTAATATACCTACCTATAAAAGAAACTTTGCAAAAATTCGATTAAAGGGGGGAAGGCTACTCCCCCCTTTAATCGAATTTTTACACTCAAGCCCCGACCCAATCCTCCATCGGCGGGCAGCTACACACGAAATTCCTGTCCCCGTACACGTTGTCCACGCGGTTGACGCTGGGCCAGTACTTCCAGGCCTTCTGGGCCTTGGCCGGGTAGGCCGCCACTTCGCGGCTGTACGCCCGCGTCCAGTCATCGGCCATCAGGTCGTCCTGCGTATGCGGCGCGTGCTTCAGCGGGCTGTCCTCGGCCTTCAGCAGCCCGTCCTGCACTTCCTGAATCTCGCGGCGAATGTTCAGCATGGCGTCCACGAAGCGGTCCAGCTCGGCTTTCGGCTCGCTCTCGGTCGGCTCGACCATCAAGGTGCCGGGCACCGGGAAGCTCATGGTGGGGGCGTGGAAGCCGTAGTCCATCAGGCGCTTGGCGATGTCCTCCTCGCTGATGCCGGTCGCGGCCTTCAGCGGGCGGATGTCCAGAATGCACTCGTGGGCCACGCGCCCGTTCAGGCCGGTGTACAGCACCGGGAAGGCCCCGCCCAGCCGCGCGGCGACGTAGTTGGCGTTCAGCAGCGCGACCTGGGTGCTCTGCTTGAGGCCCCGCGCGCCCAGCAGCCGGATATACAGGTAGCTGATCGGCAGGATGCTCGCGCTGCCGTACGGTGCGGCGCTCACGGCCCCGGTGCGGCTCTCGCTGGTGGGGCGTACGGCGTGGTTGGGCAGGAAGGGCGCGAGGTGCGCCTTCACGCCAATCGGCCCCATGCCCGGGCCGCCGCCGCCGTGCGGAATGGCGAAGGTCTTGTGCAGGTTCAGGTGCGACACGTCGCTGCCGATCAGGCCGGGCTTGCTCAGGCCCACCTGCGCGTTCATGTTCGCGCCGTCGAGGTACACCTGCCCGCCGTGCGCGTGGATCAGCTCGCACACCTCGGTCACGTTCTCCTCGTACACGCCGTGCGTGCTGGGGTAGGTGATCATCAGGGCGCCCAGGTTGGCGCTGTGCTTCTCGGCCTGCGCCTTCAGGTCGGCCATGTCGATGTTGCCCTGATCATCGGTCTTGACCACCACGACCTGCATGCCCATCATGGCGGCGCTCGCGGGGTTGGTGCCGTGCGCGCTCGCCGGAATCAGGCAGATGGTGCGGTGCGATTCGCCCCGGCTCTCGTGGTACTTGCGGATCACCAGCAGGCCCGCGTACTCGCCCTGCGCGCCGCTGTTGGGCTGGAGGGACACGGCGTCGTAGCCCGTCACGTCGGCCAGCCACGCTTCCAGCTCGGTCAGCAGCTCGGCGTAACCTTCGGTCTGCTCGGCGGGCGCGAAGGGGTGCAGGCCGCCGAACTCGGGCCACGTCACGGGAATCATCTCGGTGGTGGCGTTGAGCTTCATGGTGCAGCTTCCCAGCGGAATCATGCCGTGAACGAGGCTGTAGTCCTTGTTCTCCAGCGCCTTGAGGTAACGCAGCATCCCGTGCTCGGAGTGGTGCGCCGAGAAGACCGGGTGCGTCAGGTACTCGCTCTGGCGCTTGAGGGCGTCGGGGATGCCGTCCACTGCGCCCGCTTCCAGCGCGGCCAGGTCGGCGGTCTGCCCGGTCACCACTTCGAGGATGTCCGCGAGGTCGGCGGGCGTGGTCGTCTCGTCCAGGCTGATGGAGACGCGGGTGGGGATATAGGCCTCACCCTCATACCGGAAGTTCATGCCCTTCGCCTCGGCGCGCTCGCGGATGAACTGCGTGTCGCCGTCGAAGGTCACCGTGTCGAAGAACGTCTCGTTGAGGGGGTAGCCCCCGTCCTGCAACCCCTTCGCCAGCATCCCGGTCAGCTTCTGCACGCGCTCGGCAATCGTCCGGATGCCCTCGGCCCCGTGCCACACGGCGTACGCGGCGGCCATGTTCGCCAGCAGCGCCTGCGCCGTGCAGATGTTGCTGGTGGCCTTCTCGCGGCGGATGTGCTGCTCGCGGGTCTGCATCGCCATGCGCAGGGCGGTCTTGCCGCGCGCGTCCTTGCTCACGCCGATCACGCGGCCGGGCATGGAACGCTGGTACTCGCTGCGGCAGGCCAGGAACGCCGCGTGCGGTCCCCCGAAGCCCATCGGCACGCCGAAGCGCTGGGCGCTGCCCACCACGATATCGGCCCCCTGTTCGCCCGGAGGGGTCAGCAGCGCGCAGGCCAGCAGGTCGGTCGCCACGATCAGCGCCGCGCCCGCCGCATGCACCCGCTCGGCGATGGGCGAGAGGTCGCGCAGTTCGCCGTACGTGCCGGGGTACTGCGCCAGCACGCCGAACACACCCTCGGGCAGCTCGTCCGCCGGGTCGCCCACGACCACGTCGTAGCCGAAGTACTCGGCGCGGGTGCGGATCACGTCCAGCGTCTGGGGATGCACGTCGTCGGCCACGAAAAACGCGTTGCCCTTCGCCTTGACCTGCCGCTTGGCGAGGGTCATCGCCTCGGCGGCGGCGGTCGCCTCGTCGAGCAGCGAGGCGTTGCTCACGGGCATGCCGGTCAGGTCCATGACCATCTGCTGGAAGTTCAGGAGCATTTCCAGCCGCCCCTGCGAGATCTCGGCCTGGTACGGCGTGTAGGCGGTGTACCAGCCGGGGTTTTCCAGCATGTTGCGCAGCACCACGGGCGGGGTGTGCGTGCCCGAGTACCCCATGCCGATGTAGCTGCGGAACACCTTGTTCTTCTGCGCGACGGCCTTCAGGTCGGCCAGCGCCTGCGCCTCGGTCACGGGGCCGCCCACCTGCAAGTCGCCCCCGAACTGGATGGCGGCGGGCAGCGTGGTCTCGGTCAGCTCGTCGAGGCTGGCCGCGCCCAGCACCGCCAGCATCTCGGCCTGTTCGGCGGGGCTGGGGCCGATGTGGCGGCGGGCGAAGTCGTCGGTTTGCAGCAGTTCGGCCAGCGGACGGGACAGGGGGGGACGGGTCATGGGGTACTCCTTGAAACGGAAAAGGGGAGGGGGCGGCTCAGCTGCCGGCCGCAGGGGTGACGAGGGCGACGAGGCGGTCGGCCAGTTCGTCGGGGCCCAGCCGGGAAGTGTCGAGTTCCAGATCGGCTCCGGCGCGCAGCAGCGGCAGCACCTCGGCCGTATCGGCCTGAATACGCGCCCACTCGGCGCGGGTCTGGCCGTAGGGGTTGTCCGTGCGGGCCAGGATGCGCGCGCGCATCACGTCCAGCGGGGCGCTCAGCAGGACGACCCGGGAAAAGTCGGGGTAGAACTGCCCCTGGTTGGGCACGCAGCCCTGCACGAACAGGGGCTCCCGGCGCGGGGCGTCCAGCAGCGCCCGCATCCGGTCCTCACGCCAGCGCGGCTCGGGATGACCGTCCGGGCCGGCGTGCAGCTCGCACCAGCCCTCGTCGTCGGTGTCCACCGCGCCGTAACCACGCGCGGCCAGGGTCCGCAGCGCCGTAGATTTGCCCGTGCCCGACATGCCGGTGATCAGGACGGCCGGAACCGGCGCGGGCACGCGTCCCTCAGTTCGCCTGCGCCTCGTAGGCGGCGGCGTCCAGCAGTTCCGGGCTTTCGTCGGTCACGTCGAGCTTGAACAGCCACCCGCCCTCGTAGGGCGACTCGTTGACCTTCTCGGGGCTGCCCGACAGGTCCTCGTTGACGGCCGTGACCGTGCCGCTGGCCGGGGCGTAGATGTCGCTGGCGGTCTTGACCGACTCGACCACGGCGACCGTCTCGCCCGCCGTGACCACGCGGCCCACCTCGGGCAGCTCGACGTACACCACGTCGCCGAGCTGGTCCTGCGCGAAGTCGGAGATGCCGACGGTGCCGTCGGAAGCGAGCCATTCGTGGGAAGCGGCGTATTTCAGGGTGTCGGGGGTGTTGGGCATGGTCAATTCTCCTTGAGGGGACCGGTAGGGGTGGTGAGTGGGGGATGGGCCGGCCGCCGGGGCCGCGGCCCAGACCGGGTCGGCCTATTTTCCGCTGACGTAGAAGGGCACGGCCATGCGCGTCGCCGGGTGGTCCTTGCCGCGCACCTCGACGGCGTAGGTCTCGGCGTTCGCGGCGTCGGCGTCCACCAGGGCCAGGGCGATGGGGTGGCCCAGCGTCGGGCTGGTCGTGCCCGAGGTGACGCGGCCCACGACCTGCCCGTCCACCTTCACGGGGTACCCCTCACGCACCGGCACGCGTTCCAGGCGCAGGCCGATGAGCCGGTGCGCGGCGGGCTGTTGCAGGTGCTCGCGGCCCAGGTGTGCCTTGTCCTTCACGACCCAGCCGTAGTGGCTGCTCAGGGGGTGGATGTCGTCACCGAACTCGTGGCCGTAGAGCGGAAAGCCCGCTTCCAGCCGCAGCGTGTCGCGCGCCCCCAGCCCGGCGGGCACGATCCCGACCGCCAGCAGCTTGTCCCACAGCGTCTCGGCCTCGGAGGCGTCCACGAACACCTCGAAACCGTCCTCGCCCGTGTATCCGGTGCGCGCCAGATGCACATCGAAGTCGAACAGCTTGGCCGCGAAGTAGGCGTTCTTCTTCTTCGCGCCCAGGTCGGTATCGGTGAACGGCTGGAGCGTCTCGGCGGCCTTGGGCCCCTGGACGGCGATCAGGGCGGTCGTGCCCGACTCGTCGGTGAGGGTCACGTCGTAGCCGCCCACCTGCGCCTGGAGGTGCGCCCAGTCCTTGGCGATGTTGCCCGCGTTGACCACCATCAGGTAGGTTTCGGGGGCCGCCATGTAGATGTAGATGTCGTCCACCAGTCCGCCCGCGACGCCGGGCAGCCAGTTGTAGCCGGCGCGGCCGGGGCGCAGTTTGCTCACGTCGTTGGTGGTCACGTGCTGGAGGAAGGCCAGCGCGCCGGGGCCGGTCACGCGGAACTCGCCCATGTGCGACACGTCGAACATCCCCGCGCCCGTACGCACCGCGTCGTGTTCGGCCTTCAGGCCGGCGTACTGCACCGGCATCTCCCAGCCGCCGAAGGGCACCATCCGCGCCCCGGCCCGCAGGTGGGCGGCGTGCAGCGGGGTGCGTTTGAGCACCGGATCAGGGGTCTGGGTCACGTCAGAACTGTACCTGACCCCCCGTCCGGGCGTCCGGGCCGTCTGGACGCCCGGCGTGCCGGGACGGGGGCTAGACTGGCGCATGTCCGACCCGAAAAGCCGCGTCCCGCGCGTGTTCCGGCCCGCATGAGCCCCTCGTACCTGCTGGCGGCGCTGCCGCCCCCGGCCCTCGCCGCGCGCATTGCCGCCTTCCGGAAGGCCCACGCCCTGCGCGACGCGGCGGCCACCCCCCACATCACCGTCAAGGCGCGCAGCGGCCTCGCGCCCGACCTGGGCTGGGCAGACGCGGCGCGGGCGGCGGTCGCGGCGTACCCCCCGGTGCGGGTTCAGGTCGGCGGCCCGGCGGTCTTCCGCAACGGCACGGCGCTGTACCTCGGCGTGCAGAGCCCGGACGTGGTGGGCCTGCACCTCGCCCTGCTCGCGGCCCTGCGCCCGGCGCAGCGGTTCGGCTACGAGGGACCGCACATGACGCCGCACCTCTCGGTCGCGCTGGCCCGGCGGGGCACCGACCTGTCGGCGCTGCTGGCGTCGGCCCGCGTGGCCTTCGCGGACCTGGAGGCCGGGCCGCTGGCCTTCACCGTCCACGAGGTCGCGCTGCTGCGCAAGGCCGGGCCGGGCGGGGTCTACCTGCCGGCCGGGTCCTGGCCGCTGGGTGAAGACCGGGAGGGTTAGGGCGTAGGCGACCGTACCGTTCGGGGCGCGGCCATGCGCTTTGCTGTGGGCCATGCAGACCATGATTCTGGGGGCGACCGGGGGCATCGGGGCGGCGACGGCGCGGGCCTTCGCGGCGCAGGGCGACACGCTGACCCTTTCGGGCCGTGACGAGGGCAAACTGGCGCAGCTCGCCGCCGAACTGGGCGCGGCCTCCCGCGTGGCCGACGTGGGTTTCGAGAGCCACGTGCGCGCGCTGTTCGAGGGGGCCCCCGCACTCGATACCCTGGTCTACGCGGCCGGGGCCGCCTGGCCGCACCCGCTGGCGGAGGCGAAGGCCGAACAGGTGCGCCAGGTCTGGAACGCGAACTACTTCGGGGCGCTGTGGGTCCTCAAGCACGGGCTGGCCCGTCTGGCGCCCGGCGGCCGGGTGTACCTCATCGGCGCGCGCCCCGAACTCGTCACCGCGCGCGGCTTCTCGCAGTACGCGGCGAGCAAGGCGGCCCTGGCCCGCGCCGCCGAGATCGCCCGGCTGGAAACGCGCGGCCTCGCCCTGACGCTGGTGCTGCCCCCCGCCGTGGACACGGGGCTGTGGACCCAGGTGGGGCGCGCCCCGAAAGGCGCCCTGTCGCCCGACGCCGTGGCCCGGGCCATCGTGGCCGACCGCGCCGGACCCGTCCAGACCGAGCTGCGGGTGGAGTAGGGAGGGTGAGGGCTGGAGGGGACGGCTCAGTCCCGCACCCGCTCGGCCCGGTCCTCCGTCGCCAGCCACCCGGCGCGGCAGTCGTGGGGCTCGCTGGGCAGCTCCGGCACGACCAGCGCCGACCACACTGCCCCGATCACCAGCCCGCCGAAGTCCGGCAGCAGGCGGTCGTAGAAGCCCCCGCCGTAGCCCAGGCGCACGCCGCGCCGGTCGTAGGCCAGGGCGGGCAGCAACACGGCGTCCACCGTCGCCAGGGCTTCTTCGGGCGCGTCGGCCGGCGGTTGCAGCGCCCCGAAGCGGCTGGGTTCGGTGGCGGTGTGCCAGGGGTGCAGGGTCAGGCGCGGTGAGGGCCGAAACCGGGCACGTGGGGCCAGCAGCGTAAAATCGTGCTCCAGCCCCGACACGTCCGGTTCGCCCGGCAGCGCGCGGTAGGCCAGCACCCTCCGCGCGCCCTGGGCGTGCAGCAGGTCGCGCAGGTGGGCGGTAAGGGCTTCCGAGCGGTCGGGCAGGGCCGCCCGTGCCGCCCGTGCCCAGGTCCGCCACTCGGTCTTTGGGGCGTCCGGCGCGGGGGCAGGCGGGAAGGTCATGCCGCAAGGGTAGCGGGCCACGGTAGGGGCGGGCCATCCCGGTCTGGCCCGCCCATTCAGATTCAGCGGCTGGGCAGCTTGAGAGCGAGGGCCTTGATGCTCACGCCGCTGATGGTGCTCACAGCGGTCGCGGCGCTTGAGGTGGCGCTCAGGTTCACGCGGTAGAGGGTGGTGCTGTTGCCCAGGACGGCCGTCATGTAGGCGTCGCTGGCCCCGGCGATGTCGAACCCGACCAGGCCGGTGCCCACGTCCACACCCAGCTTCGAACGGGTAACCAGGGTGCTAAAGGCTGGGCCGACCGTATTTTCGACCAGGGTGTCGTTGGCCGAATCAATGGTGTACAGGACGGTGGCCGCGCCGGTCGGCACCGCGCCGGCCGTGCTGTCGTTGTACGAGTTGGTGTAGGCGGCTGCCGTCAGCACGGGCGCGGTCGTAGCGTCCCCTGCCGCGTAGGCGAAGTTGCCGTCGGAGGTCACGGTCCCGGCCGGCGAGGTCGAAGGCACGGGCGTGCTGGTCACGGTCAGGCGGTAGTTGTCGTTGGCGGTGCCCACCACACGCAGGCGGTTGGCGACCGGATTGAAGTCGATGGCCTGCGTCGCCTTGCCCACCGAGGAACCGTCGGCCGTGGCCGCGCCCGTATCGGTGTTGATGACGTAGATCTTGCCCGCCGCCGTGGCGGCGTACAGCCGGTTGTCGGTGTTGCGGAAGTCGAGGTCCACCAGCGCTTCGCCGGCGGCGAGGCCGGTGACGCTCACCGCGCGGTAGCTCGCGGCGGCGTTAGCGGTGCCGAAGGTCGCGAGCTGGTTGCCGCCGACGAGACCGTAGGCGGTGACGCCCTCGGGTGCGGCGGGTGTGACAGGGCCGTTGTTACAGGCCGACAGCACGAGGGCGGACAGGACGGTCAGGGCAGCGATTCGTTTCATGGAAGAACCTCCGGGGTGGGGGTCGGGGTGGGGGTCGGAAGTCGGCCGGTGGCCGACAGGCGGCAGCCCGCGCCGGCCGGCCCGCAGGCCGCCGCACGGTCCAAAGGAAACATCTGGCCCACTCAGCTTTAAGCAGGCGCGGCCCGGCCGGATGACTTCAGACCTTGACCTGAACTTCATCTTTCATCTGGCCGACATCCGGCTGTGTTGGTTTCCTGCGTCCTCAGGCGTCTTGGCCCGGGCGGGGTACACTTGCGGGCGTGAATACGTTTCAGGTCCAGGTGGGCCAGGTGAGCCGGGAGCTGCCCGTCGTCGAAGTCGCGCCAGGGGTCAGCGTGGCGCTGTTCAACATGCTGGGCGACACCGAGGTCACCGAGGCGGCCGGGCGCGAACTGGCCGCCCTCATCCCCGCCGATGTCGACGTGCTGGTCACCCCCGAAGTCAAGGCGCTGTCGCTGGCGCACGTCATCAGCCGCGAGAGTGGCAAGCCCTACATCGTCATCCGCAAGACGGAAAAGCCCTACATGGTCGAGCCGGTGGCGCGCGAGGTGGTCAGCATCACGACCGGCAAGCCGCAGCTGCTCGTTCTCGACGGCTTCGACGTGCCCAAGATCCGGGGCCACAAGGTCGCCATCGTGGACGACGTGGTCTCCAGCGGCGGCACCCTGCACTCGCTCCAGCAGATCATCGAGGAGGTGGGCGGCGAGGTCGCGGCCGTGGTCGCCGTCTTCACCGAGGGCCAGGAGCGCCCCGAAGTGATCGCCTTGGGCCACCTGCCGCTGTTCAAGTAGGTCCGTCGGCAGGCGGGATCGTCCGGAACGGAGGAGGGGGAAGGCCGAACAAGCGGCCTTCCCCCTCCTCCGTTCGGCGTCCGTTCCTCAGCGGTCGGTGCCGGGCAGGGGCCTACTGCGCGCGGGGCCGCCGTCCACGCCGCCGCTGCGCTCGGCTCCCTCTCCGCCGGCCGACGCGCCGCCCAGGTCGCTGCCCATCGCGCTGTTGGGGGTGCCCTGACGGTCCTCGAAGTCGCTGCCGCCCAGCAGGCCGTCGTCGAAGCCGGGCTGGTCGTTGGGGTTCTTGGCGTCGTCCTCGGTGTCGGCGCGCAGGATGCCCTCGGCGGCCATCTTGTCCTGAATGAGTTCGCCGGTAGTGCCCTCGTCCACCACTTCGGGCGTGAAGCTGGTCTCGTCGCGGTCGGGTTTGGTCATGCGCCGAGCCTACCCGCCCCCGCCGCCTGCCGGGCTGAGGTCATCTTGAGAGACCCTAGGGCATAGGGACCACCCCCGACAAAGTAAGGCGTCGCCGCCGCCCGCCCCGCAGCGGGCGCTAGACTCGCCGGCACATGAGTCACCTGTCGCGCACCCTGCCGATCAAGCGCGCCGCGCATGTCTACCTGGTCCACGAGGGTCAACTCCTGCTGGTCGAGGAACGCATGGACGACGGCAGCATCTTCTACGGCCTGCCCGGCGGCAAGGCGAACGCCGGCGAGACGCTGGGCGACGCCGCCGTGCGTCAGGTCCTCGTCGAGACGGGCCTGCGCGTCACCGACCTGATGTTCGTGAGCCTCATCGAGGGCGAGCTGCTCACCGGCACGCGCAACGAGTGCTACGCCAATTTCGGGCGTTTCACGGCGTCGTTCAGCGGCGACCTCGCGCCCACCGACCCCGAGGTGGTGGGGGTCAAGTGGGTGCCCTTCGAGCAGGTCGAGGGCCTGGTGCGCTACGGCCCGCCGCCCGAGGTCGAGGAGCGCAATCCCCTGATCTGGGTGCCCACCCGCGACTTCGTGCGCGGCCAGCCCCGCGCCTACTACCCGATCTGAAGGTGCCCGGGAAGGTGTCCAGCCCCCGGCGCGCCGCGCTGCCGCTCGCCTTCCTGGGGGCGCTGCTGCTCTCGGCCGCGCCCGTGACCCCGCTGCCGGGCGCAGCCCCCATCGGCGACCGCATCTATCCCACGCTGGGGCAGGCGGGGCTGGACGTGCGGCACTACGACCTGCGCCTCACGGTGCCGCGTCCCGGCACGCTGGAACTGAGTGGCGAGGTCACGCTGACGCTCGCGGCCACGCGGCCCCTGTCGGCCATCGCCCTGGACTACCTGGGGCCGGCGGTGCAGGAGGTGCGCTGGAACGGCGCCGTGCGGGCCTTCGCCCTCGACCGGGCGGCGGGCAAGCTGCGGGTCACGTTGCCCGCGCCGCTGCGCCCCGGCGAGGCGGCGCGCCTGAGCGTGCGCTACGCCGGGGTGGCCGCCCAGGTGCCCGACGCCCTGCTGCCTACCGGCTGGCAGGCGGTGCCGGGCAAGGGCGGCGCGGGCGGGGCCAACTATGCCCTGAGCGAACCGGCGGGCACGCGCGGCTTCCTGCCGGTCAACGACCATCCCTCCGACCCGGCGACCTTCACCGTGCGCGTCACCGTGCCGGCGGGGTACACGGCCGCCGCCAGTGGGCTGGAGACGGGCGTGGCCGACAGCCCGGCGGGCCGCACCTTCACCTTCGAGCAGGCGGTGCCCATTCCGACCTACGCGCTGGCGATCCACGTCAATCGCTTCGCGCGGGTGGACTCGCCCCCGGTGCCGGTCGGCGTGGGCGGCGCGGCGGTCGTGCGGCGCGATTATTTTCCGGCCGGCCTCGGGTCGCGGGAGACGGCCGTGCGCGCGCCCTATCGCCGGACCGGCGAGGTGCTGGAGGTGCTCGCGGGCTGGTTCGGCCCCTTCCCCTTTGCGGCGCACGGCTCGGCCATCGTCGAGAGCGGCGTACCCGCACTGGAAACCGCCACCCTGAACACCATGCCGGTGCAGTCGAGCAACGAGCGCGTGCTCGTCCACGAGACGGCGCACCAGTGGTTCGGGGACCGCGTGGTGCTGGCCGACTGGTCGGACGTGTGGCTCAACGAGGGCTTCGCCACCTACGCCGAACTGCTGTGGGCGCAGGCCCAGGGCGAGGACGGCGGGGCGGTCGTGGCCGGCTGGTACGCCCGCCTCGCCGGTCGCCCGACCCGGCCCCTGCCCGCGACCTCGGCCGAGGAACTGTTCGACCGCACGGCCTATCTGCGCGGCGCACTCGCCCTCCAGGCGGTGCGGGCCGAAGTCGGGGACGCGGCCTTCCGGGCGTGGCTGCGGGCCTACGTGACGGCCTTTTCCGGCCGGCCGGCCAGCACCGCCGGGCTGCTGGACCTGACGCGGCGCGAGCTGGGCGCGCGGGCCGAAGCGGCGCTGCGGCTGTGGGCCGAGTCGCCCACCCTGCCGCCGCTGCCCCCCACCGCTCCCTGAAGATTGCCCCAACGTGACGCCAGTCACATCTTCAGGAAAGGAGCTTAGGCTGCGGGCATGTGGCCTTTCGGAAAGAACACGGCAGAGCGCGTCAAGGACGCCATCAACGCGAACTCGGTGCTGTCGCCCCTGGGGCTGGCGGTCCAGGAGCAGGGCGGCACCGTGACCGTGACCGGTGAGGTACCCCGGCAGTCGCTGGTCGGCCTGATCAGCGCGGTCGCGGGCGGCATCAGCGGCGTGCGCAGCGTGGACACGAGCGGCGTGACCGTCACCGAGACGCAGGCGGCCCCGGCGGCCGACGAGAACACCGGGCCGGTCCAGATGCCCGACATCGTGCAGGAGAGCGCCGGCCCGGCGACGGCGACGCCTGCCAGCACGCCCACCCCGGCCCCTGCCAAGTCGCCTGCCCAGACCGACCTGAGCGACAAGCTCACCGAGGACAACAGCCGCGTCGCCAAGGCCGTGCTGGCCGCCCTGCGCGGCAACGGCGAACTGGCCGACGATCCCATCGACGTGCTCCAGAGCGGCAAGAGCGTGATCCTGCGCGGCGTGGTGGACAGCGACCACGAAAAGCGCCTCGCTGAACAGCTCGCCCGCGACGTGGACGGCGTGGCCGGCGTGGACTCCAGCGGCCTGCGCGTGGCCGCCGGGGTCAAGGACCTCGCCAAGGAGAAGGACGAGCAGACCGGCGACACGGTCTACACCGTCAAGCCCGGCGACAGCCTGAGCGCCATCGCGCAGAAGTACTACGGCGACGCGATGGAATACAAGAAGATCGCCCACTACAACAACATCAGCAACCCCGATCTCATCCAGCCCGGCCAGCGCCTGCGCATTCCCGGCTGAAGTTCGCCCGGCGGCCCCGGAAGTGGCGGCTAGACTCGGACCCGTGTCCGGTCTACCGCCGCTTTCCTGTGAGGTCGTCCTCTGGCACCCTGACGGTCGGCGGGTGCTGCGGCGGGGCGGGGCGCTGCCCGTCCTCGATGTTCCGCGCGGGGCCGACCCCGCCGGGGTGGTGCTGGAGGTCTGGGGCTTGCCGGTCTGGCCGCTGCACGATCTGGGGGCGCGCTTCGGCCTGGGCGGGACCGTGCAGTTTCAGGCGCGGACCGGGGAAGCCCCGGGGGGAATGGCCTGGAGTCCGGTCCTGCCGGAACCCGTCCCGGGTGCCCGCCCCTGGCAGCGTCCCGGCTGGCCCGCGCGCACGCTCGCGTGGCTGGACACCGAACTGGCCGCGTGCGGGCAGGTGCGCAGCGGTCCGCCCACCTTCATCTCCATGCACGACCTCAATACGGTGTGGGAAGTGCCGCTGGCGACAGGGCCCGCCTTCCTGAAAATCAGTGAGGGCGGGCGCGAGGCGGCGGTCACGGCCGAGGTGGCCCGCACCCTGCCTGATCTGGCGCCGCCACTGCTGGGCGCGTGGCCGGAGGTGGGGGCGCAGCTCGTGGCGTCGGGCGGGCAGCTGCTCGACGGCGTGCCTGATCTGGAGGCCTGGACGCAGGCGCTGACGCGGCTGGCCGATGTTCAGCGGCGCGCCGATCCGGTGGCCCTCGCGGCGGCGGGCTGCTCGGCGTGGCCGCTGAACCGGACGGGTGAGGCCGTGCTGGACCTGCTGGGCGATGCGGCGACGTTGCGGGGCTGGGGCCTGCCGGCGGCCGAGGTGGACGCCCTGCGGGGGGCGCGGCCGCGTGTGCGCGCCCTGCTGCGCGACCTCGCGGCGCATGGTCTGCCCGATCGGCCCGCGCACGGCGACGCCCACCCGCGCAACGCGCTGCGCGGCGCCCGGGGCAGCGTGTGGTTCGACTGGAGCGAGGCGGCCAGCGCGGCCCATCCCTTCATGGACGCGGGGTGGTTCCTGGCCTTCGCGCTGCACCCCCAGCGGGGCGGCCTGCCGGTGCGGTCGCTGGCCGGGCTGGACACCGCGCTGGCCGGAGCCTTTCTGGGGAGCTGGGGCTGCCCGGACGCCACCCCGCTGCTGTGGCGGGCGCTGCCGCTGGCCCTGCTGCACCGCGCGGCCGCCTACGACCGGCAATTCCGCGACTGGGCGGGCACGGTGCCGGGGTGGCGGCCCCTGTACACCCGCTTCGCCCTGCGGCAGGCGGTGGGGGAGTTGAGCCGACTGGACTGAGACTCACTACTATCACACCCTGATATCGAAAGCTGATAGCCATATGGATGTCAATCTCTTCAAGGGCAATCTCGACCTGATCCTGCTGAGCGTGCTGGAGCGCGAGGGGGGCTACGGTCAGGACGTCGCCAAGCGGGTGCAGGTGCTGACCGGCGGCGAGATCACCCTCAACGCGGGTAGCCTGTACCCGGCGCTGCACCGGCTGGAGCGTTCCGGCTTCCTGGCGGCGCAAGAGGAGCAGCTCGCGCGGGGAGGCCCCCCGGTCCGGACCTATGCCCTGACGGATGCAGGCCACGCCGAACTGGGACGGCGGCGCGAGAAGTACCGGGCCTTCGACCGGGCGCTGCGGAGCCTGTGGTGAGCGGGGGCAGGGGGGCGGAACCGGGCGCGGAGCTGCCGCCCGGCGTGGCCGCCTACCTGGGCCGGGCGACGGCGCTGCTGTGGCCGGAGCGGCGGCGCGCCGTGCGGGCCGAGCTGTACGCGCATCTCTACCACGAGCATCTCGACGCCCGGCTGCGGGGACTGGACGAGGCGGCGGCCTGGGCCGAGGCCCTGCGCGCGGCCGGTCCCGTCTGGGGTGTGGCCCTGAGGCTGGCCCAGGTCCATATGGGCGGCCTGACCGTGCGCACGCTGCTGCTGGGGGCGGCGCTGGGCGGCGCGGCCTACGCTGTCCGGCCCCACCTGACACATGTGCCGTTGCCGGTCCCGGCCCAGACGCAGCCGGTGCGGCCATGAGCGGCCGGTCCTGGCGTCGGCTGTGGCGCGACTGGCTCTCGCCCGCACTGTTCGCCCTGCTGCTGACCCAGTTCGGGGCCTCGGCGGTGCGGGTGGACGGGGTCAGCATGCTGCCCACCCTGCGCCACGGCGAACTGCTGGCGCTGCCCAAGGCCGAGGGCTGGGCGCACCGGCTGCGTCTGGGCGGGTACCACCGGGGCGACCTCGTGGTGTTCAAGCCGCCGCGCACCCTGGCGGCCGAGTGGCGGCGCGACTACCGGGGGGTGCCGCTGCCCTGGGCCTACCGTCCCGATCTGATCAAGCGGGTGGTGGGGGTCCCCGGAGACCGCGTCGCCATGCGTGCCGGGCGGCTGTATGTCAACGGGCGGGCGGTGGCCGAGCCGCGCGTGCTGGGCTACTGGGGAGCGCTGTGCCCTGACCGCGCCAGCCGGCTGGCGAACACGGTCGCGCAGGCGCCGGACCACACCGGCCTGCCCGAAACCGTGGTGCCGCCCCGCACCTATTTCGTGATGGGTGACAACCGCAGCCCCGGCGGCAGCCTGGACAGCCGCAGCTTCGGGCCGGTGGCGGCCTGGGACATCGAAGCCCGCGCCGTGGCGAGTCTCTGGCCGCTGGCCGCGCGCCGGGACGCGGTCCCCGCCTGTGACGGCCAGCCGTACCCCGAGCGCCGGGTGCGGGCGACCGGCCCCCTGCAGCCGAACGTGCGTCTCCTGGTGGACACCCCGCGCTGAGGTCGTTCTTCTGCCGTTCCCCCTTTCGGCGGACGTTCCTGCGCTCCTGCTCGCCTAGGCTCTGGCGCATGATGGGCTGGATGGAGGAGAGGGACGAACTGCGGGCGATGCGGCGCGAGGGGCCGCTGAGCGACCTCGGCGACCCGCACACCTACCGGGTGGCCCTGTACGTGCTGCTGGCCCTGCCGGTGGGCGGCGCGGCGGCGGCGCTGCTGACCGGCGGCGTGGTCGCGGGGCTGCTGAGCCTGCCCGTACTGGTGGGCGCGGCCCTGCTGCTGGGGGCGCTGTGGCTGGTGGGCGGCCTGGCCGACGTGCAGCGCGTCCTGGCCGGGCTGTTGGGCGTGGGGTTCGTGCGCCCGGCGCTGGCCCCCGCCTACACCGGGGTGTTGCCCTGGCTGCGCGCGACCCTCAGCGATCCCGACACCTACCGCGCCCTGCTGTTCCACGTCGTGCAGCTGCCGCTGGCGCTGCTGTGCTGGCTGGTACTGGGGCTGCTGCTGGCGGTGGCCGCCGTGGGCCTGAGCGCCCCGCTGTGGGCCTCGGCTCCCGAACGGGTCTCGCCCGCCCTGCTGACCTGGGGCAACCTGAGCGCGCAGCCCACGCCGCTGGCGGTCGCCGGGCTGGTGCTGCTGGGGCTGGGGGCGGTGGTGGTGGGTACGGGCGTCCTGAACCTGATGGGCCGGATGTGGGGGCGGCTGGCAGGCGCGCTGCTCTCGCAGGGGGGGGCCAGCGAGGCGGCGCGGCGCGAGGTGCTGGCGTTGCGCCGCGCCGCCGGGCGGGTCGCGCTGGGCGACGACCTGAACGCCACCCTGCGCGACCTGACCGACCAGGCCCGCGCCGCGAGCACCGCCCGCACGGTCGCGCTCGCGGCTCCCGGCGGCGCGCTGCGGGCCCTGAGCGGCGCGCCTCTGGAACCCGGCGACGACCTCGCCGATCCGGACATGGGGGGCGGCGTGCCCCTCTCGGGCGGGGCCGTCGTGCGGACCCTGGGGGGCGGGGGCACGCTGGCCCTGTTGCCGGTCACGCTGCCCATCTCCTCCGGGGTGGGGGGCGGCACGCTGCGGGCCGTGTACGCACCGGGCCGGCGGCCGGGGCCCGACGAACTGGCCTTCCTGCTGAGCATCGCCGACCACGCGGGCACCGCGTTGCACGCCGCCGAACTCATCGAGCGGGCGGGCGCGCGGGCCGGCGAGCAGGAGCGCGCCCGGCTGGCCCGCGAGCTGCACGACAGCGTGGCGCAGGCGCTCTACGGCATCACCTTGGGGGCCAAGACGGCGCGCGCCACCCTGGAGCGCGACCCGGTCCGCACCCGCGCGAGCCTGGACTACACCATCCGGCTGGCCGAGGGCGGCGTCTCGGAGATGAAGGCGCTGCTGTTCTCGCTGCGCCCCGACGCGCTGGAGGAAGGTGGGCTGGTCGCGGCCCTCTCGCAGCACGCCCACGCCCTGGAGGCCCGACACGGCCTGAGTGTCCACGCCGAGCTGGGGGCCGAGCCGTCCCTGACGCCCGACACCCAGGCCGCTGCCTACCGTGTGGCCCAGGAAGCCCTGCACAACGTGGTCAAGCACGCGCGGGCGGGGGCGGTGTGGCTCTCGCTGCGTGAGGAGGGCGACGAGGTGCGCCTGGAGGTGCGCGACGACGGGCGCGGCTTCGACACGGCGGCGGCGGGGCGCGGCACCCTTGGCCAGCGCAGCATGCGCGAGCGCGCCGCCGGGGTGGGCGGCGCCCTGCGGGTGAGCAGCGCCCCGGGCGAGGGTACGGCCGTCGTGCTGACCCTGCCCGCCGCTCCGGCCGAATCGCGGGAGCGCGCGTGATCCTGCCGCCCCCCCGGCCGCTGCTGCCGGTCCTCGCGCGCATGGCGCTGGGGCTGGCGCTCGCGTCGGCAGGGGGGCTGCTCGTGTGGCAGGGCCTGGACTGGCGGCCCACCCCCGGTCTGGAGACGGTCACGACCCCGGCCGAGGTGCCGCTCGACGGGCCGCTGCCCCTGGACTACGCGGACGCGGCCACCGTGAACCTCGCGGGCGACCGCAGCGACCTGAACGTCTCGCCGCTGGCCGCCGGCAGCCCGGACCTGCTGCGCGGCGAGGCCCGGCACCGCCGCCGCAACCCGCTGGGCGTGTCGGTCGGCCGCGAGGGCCGCGCGGTGCAGGCCGACCTGTCGCTGTACGTCAAGGACCTGCAACGCGGCGGGGTCGTCGCGCCCGAGCCGGTGCAGCACACCCTGAGCGTGGGGCTGAGCCGCGCCGTGCCCCTCACCCTGGGCACCCTGACCTCGGGCGGGGACCAGCGGCTCGACCTGCGCGGGCTGCGCCTGCGCGCCCTGACCGCCCGCAGCGACAGCGGCGACCTGACCCTGACCCTGCCCGCGCAGCCCGGCGGCCCGCTCGCCCTGATCACCCGGCGCGGCGAGGTGCAGGTCTCGGCCGGGCCGGGGGCCTCGCCTGAGGCGCTGCGGGTCAACGGGCAGTCGGGCGACCTGAAGCTCGCGCTGGGCGGCGCGCGCCTCGACGCCCTGAGTGCCGGCACGCTGGGCGGCGACGTGACCCTCACGCTGCCCGCAAGGGTCAACCGGGGCAGCGTGACCACCCAGAGCGGCGACGTGGAGGTCACGGCCCTGAGCGGCACGTCCGGTAACCTCGACATCCGCACCCAGAGCGGCGAGGTCACCCTGGGCGTGCCCGCCGGGCTGCGGGTGCGGGTGCGCTTCACCGGCCGCGAGACCCTGGTGCTGCCGCCCGGCACGCCGCCCGCCACCGCCCCCGACCTCGACGTGTTCGTGGACGCCCCGCCGGGCAACTTCACCCTTCGCGCGCCGTCCCAGGAGGACCAGCCATGACCGATTCCGCCGCATCTGATTCCGCCGCAGCCGTCCCCACCGTCCGCGTCCTGCTGGTGGACGACCACGCCGTCGTGCGCCAGGGCCTGCGCCTGTTCCTGGGCCTCGACGAGCACATCGAGGTGGTGGGTGAGGCCAGCAACGGCGAGGAAGCCCTGGCCGAGGCCGGGCGCCTGCACCCCGACGTGGTCGTCATGGACCTGATGATGCCCGTGATGGACGGCATCGCCGCGACCCGGCAGCTGCGCCGCGCCCACCCCGACACCGAGGTCATCGCCCTGACTTCCACCCTGGAGGAACACAAGGTGAACGGCGCCATCGAGGCCGGGGCCATCAGCTACATGCTCAAGGATGCGTCGTCGGACACATTGGCCGACGCCATCCACGCCGCCGCGCGCGGTGAAGTGCGGCTGCACCCCGAGGCGGCCAAGCGGCTCGTGCGCGATTTCCGGGGCGGCGAGATGCGCGAGAGCCTGACGCCCAAGGAGACCATCGTGCTGCAACTGCTGGCGCGCGGGCACAGCAACCGCGACATCGCCGCCGATCAGGGGGTCTCCGAGGCGACGGTCAAGACCCACGTCTCGCGCCTGCTGAGCAAACTGGGCCTGGACAGCCGCACCCAGGCCGCGCTGTACGCCCTGAAGCACGGCGTGGCGAGCCTGGACGGGGTGGAGGTGTAGAGCGGTGGGTGTGCGGCTGGTCACTGGAGACGTTCCGCGCTTCTGGGAGGCGTTCGGGCCGGGGAACCGTCTGGGCGCCCCGGACATGGCCGCCCGGCTCCGGCAGGTGTATCTGGAGCCGGGAACGGTGGGGCTGCGGGCGCTCCTGCCGGGGGACGAGGACGCGTCGGGAGCGCTCCTGGGGGCGCTGCGGGCCCACCGGGACTATTACGTGAGCATCCGGGCCGAGTCGCTGCAGGTCATCCGGACCTTGCCCGCGCGGCTCGAAGCCGTGCTGGAGCGGCTGTCCGGCCTGTTCCCCGAGCTGGAGGCCGATCTCTATGTGGCCGTGGGGGCGCTCGGCCGGGGCGGCACACTGGGCCGGACAGGTGGGCGGCGCTTCGCGGTCGTCGGCCTGGATTTCTTCTGCGGCGGACCGCACGCCGCGAACGGCAGCCTGAGTGCCTGGCAGCGCAGAGTCCTTCATCCGGCGGCCGCATTGCCCGGTGTGGTGGCCCACGAACTGATCCACACGCTTCAGCCCGAGGTGAGGGTGGAGGACCTGACCCTGCTGCAAGCCGTGCTGGCGGAGGGCGCCGCCGAGTATCTGGGCCGCATCGTCGCCGGAGACACCATCAACGCCCACCTGTACGGGTACGGTCTGCGTCACGAGGCCGAACTGCGCCGGCGCTTCCAGGCCGACCTGGCTGCCGGGGCCCCTCTGGAACGCTGGCTGTACCAGGGCGAGCAGGCCGGAGCAGAACCCGCCGACCTGGGCTATTTTCTCGGGTCGCAGATCGTGCAGGCGTACCACGAGCGGGACCGCGACCGGGCGGGCGTCCTGCGGGAGCTGCTGGACCTCCCCCTGCACGACCCGCAGACCTTCTTGCGGCGCAGCGGTTATTTCGGGTAGGTGACAAAAGAGCGCGCCCCACCACGCGGGCGGGGCGCGGCTCGGCACCGACTCAGTTCAGCGCGCGGGTGTCTGCGGGCAGGGTGCCGCCGCCGACCAGGGCCTTGGCCGCGTCCTGAAGGGCGGTGAGGGCCACACGCTGCGTGAAGGGGCCGGTCGAGACGCGCGCCACGCCCAGCGCCTGCAACTCGCTGGCGCTCAGGCTCTTGCCCGGCACGCTGATGACGGTCAGGCGGTTGTGCCCGAGCGCCCGCGCGACCTGCGCGATTTCGTCGCGCGCGATCAGGCCGGGCACGAAGACCACGGGCGCGCCCGCTTCCAGGAAGGCCTGGCCCCGCCGGATGGCTTCGGCCAGCACGTCGTCGCGCGGGGTGCTCGCGTCGGCGCGGGCCACGGCGTCGGTGCGGGCGTTGAGCACGAACTCGATCCCGGCGGCGCGTCCGGCGGCCATCACGGCGCGCACGGCGTCCACGGCCTCGTCCAGCGGGCGCATCTGGTCCTCGAGGTTGCCGCCGACCACGCCGGCCTCAATGGCCCGGCGCGCCGTCTCGCCCGCGTTGCCGTACCCGGCTTCGAGGTCCATCGAGACGGGCAGGTCCACCGCGGCCACGATGCGCCGCACCATGTCGAGGTGCAGGTCGAGCGGGATGTGCTCGCCGTCGGGATAGCCGAAGGTCGAGGCGATGGAGTGGCTCGCGGTCGCCAGGGCCTGCACGCCGGGCACGTCGGCCACGACCTGAGCCGACACCACGTCCCAGACGTTGGCGAGGGTCAGGATCTCGGGGGCGGTGTGCAGGTCGAGCAGGCGGCGGGCTTTGGTGGCGAGGTCGGGGGTGGTGGTCATCTCAGGCTCCTTGGGTATGGCGGGGGAAAGCGGCAGTTCGCCTAACTATCTACCTATAGGTAGATAAAGTCAAGTCCTGCAGAGGAAAGCGTTGCTCCGGCGGGAGGCGGAGACGCCCGCCTCCGGAACGGGAAAGCGGGCGTGGACGGCCCCGCGCCTCCACCGCCCGCTCGCCGGTCCGGCTTCAGCCCAGGTCGGTCAGGACCCCGCTCAGGTCCTTCTTCACGCAGGTGAACATGGGCACGTCACGCAGGGTGTACATGCTCGCCTCGGTGTAGCGCAGCCGGCCCACGAGGTCCACGAATTCCTGGGGGTAGTCGCTGTCGAAACTCACCACGAACTCCTGGTCGTCGATGCCGTAGGAGTAGCTCGTGTTGATGCGCACGCCCTTGAACGGCCCCGACGCATAGATGTGCTCGTCCATCATGCCCTGGCGCGAGTGCGGCGAGAGGTCGTACCACGCCCGCGTCTTGATGAAGGGGTAGATGAACAGATACTTGCCCTGCCCCGGCAGGATCTCCAGGCCGTGTCCCGAACCTTCGATGCGGTTGACGTACTGGCTGCGTTTCTGCATGGCGGTGTAGTGGTAGGGCTGCGTGAGGTAGCCCATCAGGCGGGTGCGGTTCAGGCGGGCCTGGGCCTCCTGGAACTCGCGCACGTCGAAGGCGATGCGCCACAGCATGAAGTCCACGTCGCCGCGCAGGCCCACCAGCGAGTAGGTGCGCTGGATCAGGCCCTTCTCGGCCGGGGCGTCCTCGGTCCAGCCCTCCACGGCGGCCTGGAACTCGGCCTTCAGCTCGTCGCGCTCGGCCTGGGGCAGCCGCCGGAAAGCGGGGTCGAGCTTGTAGAAGGCGTAGTTCAGGAACTGCCGGTTGGCGCGGTCCGGCTCGCGCCCCGTGACCTGCCCGCTGGGATCGAGGTCCACCATCATCTTCGGGCGTCCGGGACGGCCCCCGGCAGGGGCACCGGCCGGGGACGCGCCGGCCGGCCGGGCACCGGCACCGGGCGGCGTGGCCTCGGTCTGCTGGGGGGGCGTCGGCCCGCCGTGCTCTCGCTCGCCGCTCACTGGACCGCCTCCACCTTGGCGATCTCCTGGCCGCGCAGGTCGTGCGTCAGGCCGAAGTTCTCCCGGTACAGCGCCTGAATCGCGCCGTACTCCTCGGCGGTCAGCGGCGCGGCTCCGAAGGTCGCGGCGTACTCGCGCAGGCCCCCCTCGGCGTAGATGTTGGGCAGCACCGTGCCCATCGCCGGCGAGTGCAGCGCGAACTGCAGGGCGAGCTGTCCGATGGTGCGGCCCCGGCCCTCGACGAACTCGGCGTTCAGTTGCTCGACCTTCTTCAGGCCGTCTTCCATCCAGGCCTTGCGCTTGGCGTTGGTGGTCATGCGCCAGTTGCGGTGGTCGCCGGGCTCGAACTCGGTGTCCAGCGTCATGTAGCCTTCCAGCAGCCCCGAGGCGTGCGGCACGCGGGCCATCACGCCCACGCCCTCGGCCTCGGCGACCGGCAGGATCTGCTCGCCCAGCACCTGCTCCAGCAGGTTGTAGATGATCTGGGTGGGCGCGCGGCGCTCGCGGACAGAGGCGACGCCTTCCTCGATCTGGCGTTCGTTCAGCGCCGGTCCCAGCGCGGTGCCGTAGGCGCGGATCAGGCCCTCGGCCTTCGCCTTCTCCAGCTCGGCCCACAGGTCGTCTTTGCGGATCGCCTCGACGCGGCAGTTGTGCAGCTGGTAGTAGTCGATGTAGTCGGTGCCCAGGCGCTTGAGGCTGCCTTCCAGCGCCCTGCGCATGTACGCGGGCGTCCAGTCGTGCGGGCGCTCCTGCTGGCCCGGGCGCTCGGGGTTGTTGTAGATGTCGTAGCCGAACTTCGTGCCGATGACGATCTTCTCGCGCACGTCTCCCAGGGCCTCGCGCTGAAGCTCCTCGGCGCGGCCCGAGGCGTAGGTGTCGCCGTTGTCGAAGAAGGTGATGCCCAGGTCGAAGGCCTGACGCAGCAGGCGTTTGCCCATCGCCTCGTCCTTGACGCCCCACCAGGTCGTGCCGACCGTCCAGACGCCGAAGCCCACGGCGCTCAGGGTCAGGTCCGTGCCCTGTAACTTGCGGTATTCCATGCCCGTACTATCCCACCGCGCTCCGGGGATGTTTTACCCCGACCAAGCGGTCAGGCCGGGCGTGGGCCGGGAATGCGGAGCATAGATTTGACGTTGCCTGCATACCGCGTTATAGTTTTCTCAACACCGTCTGAGAGGGCGGTTTTTTCATGCTTGATGTTGTCGGTTCACCCTTTTCTGGGAGTGGGCCAGAGATCGGGTTCCGGGAAGTGCAGCCCGATCTCGGTAAACCCCAGGCTGAGCAGAGGCCGCTGCCGCGACAGCTCGGGCCGTAGCCCGTCGGTGTGCAGCACGGTCATCCGGGCCGCTGAGGCCTGGGCCGTTCCGCCGATGGTCGTCAGCAGCCAGTCCGGGCGGCCATCCAGCGCAGGCTGCGCGACGGTGCGCCACGCGCGGGGCAGCCACGCGGCATTCACCGGGAGGTCGGGGCCGGCACGGCGAAAGGCGAGGTGGGCATAGGGCTCGCCGTCCGCGTCCGTCACGCGCACCTGCCCGGGGACTGACCAGTCGAAGCTGGCCTGCGCCTTGGGAATGGCCCAGTTGCGCCGGCCCCAGGTCACGCTCGCGGCCGTGCTCACCACGATGCGCCGGATGCTGGGGCGGCCCCCGGCCGGCGTGGCGATGGGCGCCTCCACCCACATCAGCTCGTCGTAGGGTCCGACCGGCGAGGCGGCGTAGCGCACGAGCAGCAGGGCCCCCACCCCGGCCGGGCGCAGGCGATAGAGCGCGAGCCAGCCCCGGCCGCGCAGGGTCCAGGGGGCGGGGGCAGTCAGGAGGTAGGGAGAGGACATGGATGTGTCCATTGTCCGCGCTACCCTGCGCCCATGCTCAAGCACGTCTCCTTCCTGTCCCGTGACGTGGGCGCCGCCCTCGCCTTCTACGCGCGCCTGGGCGGCGTGACCGAAAAGGACCTCGTGACCGCCGAGGGCCACCGGCGCGCCGTCCTGCGGCTGGGCGAGGGCCGCCTGCAATTCTTCGGGGTCGCGGGCGAGGCACCTGCGCCGCACCCCCACTGGGCCGAACACGTCGCCGTGCATGTCCGGGGCCTGCGCGCCCTGCTGCCCGATCTGCGCGCGGCGGGCGTCCCCGTGACCCGCGATTTGCAACCCAGCCCTGGTGGGCGCGATATGGCCTTCGTGCTCGACCCCGACGGGCGACAGGTCGAGCTGCTGGAGGCGGACGGAGAGAGCATCTGACGAAAGCGACCCATGCTTTTGGCCGAGCACAGCAAGTGGATTTGGACGAGTAGGACGGACGCCGTCATTCGGAGAACTGCTCTGGCCCTCACGGTTGCCCGGCCGGGCCGCGATATGCTGGCAACAGAACGCCCATGAGCCTGCCCACCCGCCCCATCCAGATCCTGCCGCCCCAGGTCGCCCGCCTGATCGCGGCGGGGGAGGTCGTGTCGCGCCCGCTCGACGTGGTGCGCGAACTGCTCGACAACGCGCTGGACGCCGGGGCCACCCGCATCGAACTGGACATCGCGGGCGGCGGCTTGGACCTGATCCGGGTGCGCGACAACGGCTGCGGCATCCCGGCGGCGTCGGCGGCGCTCGCGGCCGAGCGGCACGCGACGAGCAAACTCTCGCCGGATGGCGCGGCGCTGCGCGTCACCACCCTGGGCTTCCGGGGCGAGGCGCTGTGGGCGGCGGCCCAGGCGGGCGAGCTGCACCTGCTCACCCGGCCGGCCGCGCAGGTCGGCGCCTGCGAGGTCCGGGCGCACGGCGAGGCCACGCGGGTCGCGCGCGTCTCCGCCCCGGCGGGCACGACGGTCACCGTCACGCGCCTGTTCGCCGAACTGCCCGCGCGCCTGCGCACGCAACTCGCGCCCGCCGCCGAGGTCCGCGAGATCACGGCGCTGCTCGGGCGCTACGTGCTGCACCATCCGGGCCTCTCGTGGCGGCTGGTGGTAGACGGCGAGCCCCGCCTGACCCACGCACCCGCCGACCCGCGTGGGGCGGTCGCCAGCGTCTACGGCCCCCTGAGCGCCAACCGGGTCATGGCGGTCGAGGCGCCGGGGATCAGCGGCGTCGTCTCGCGGCCCGAGCTGACGCGCACGCGGCGCGACCGCATGCACTTCAGCGTGAACGGGCGACCCGTGCAGGCCCCGCCCGAGCTGGAAAAGGCCGTCATCGAGGGCTTCGCCGAGCTGCTGGGCGCCGGGGCTGCGCCGCTGTGCGTCCTGAACCTCACGGTGGCCCCCGAGGACCACGACCCCAACATCCACCCGGCCAAGCAGGTGGTCGCGCTGGCCGACCTGCCGGGGGTCGCGGCGCGGGTGCGCGCGGCGGTGGCCGGGGCGCTCGCGGCGCATCCCCTCATGCGCGCGGCCCCGGCCTTGAGCGCGCCGCCCGTCCCGGCGGCCGAGCGCCCCGGCGGCCACTTTCCGGCGCTGACGCTGGTGGGCGTGTACCAGGAGCTGTACCTGCTCGCGCAGGGCGAGGGCGACCTGTGGGTGGTGGATGCCCACGCCGCGCACGAGCGGGTGCTGTACGAGCGCCTGGGCCGCGAGCTGCACGCCGCCGGCCCCATCGCCCTGCCCGAACCCGAGCTGCTGCATCTGACGCCCGAGCAACTGGCCCGGCTGCACGAGCGCGGCCCCGAGCTGCGCGCCTGGGGTCTGGACATCGAGGACTTCGGCGCGGGGCTGGCGCGGCTGCGGGCCGTGCCCGCCGCCCTGGCCGCCCTGCCGGTGCCCCGGCTGCACGAGCAGCTCGTGGAAACGGCGCTGGGCGGGGGCCCCGACCCCCGGCGCGAGGTGCTGGGCCGCCTGGCCTGCGCCCCCGCCCTGAAGGCCGGGATGCTCGACCATGCGCGCGGGGCAGCGGTGCTGGCCGCCCTGGAGGCCTGCGAGCTGCCCTGGGCCTGCCCGCACGGCCGCCCGACCACCCTGCGCCTCTCGGAGCGCGAGCTGGCCCACGCCTTCGGGCGCCGGGGCGTGCGCGACGTGGCGCGTGGGCGCGACGAGCCGGTGCCTGCGCCGCAGCGCTGAGGGTGCAACCCTGAAGGCTGGCTCAAGGCGCGTGCCCGCCGCTCGCGGCAAACCTCTACCTCGCTCACTTAATGTTCAGGTGAAATCGCGATCAGGAGGTTTTGCTCATGAGTGACCGGAAACCCGCCGATGCTCCCCAGCCCCCCACCCGCCGCGCCGCCCTGAAGCTGCTGGGCGCCGCCGGCCTCGCCAGTGCGGCCGCGCCGCTCGCCCGTGCCCAGACGGCTCCGGCGGCGCCCGCGCCCACCCCCGCCGCGCCGCCCGCCCCCATGGCCCCCATGAACGGCAACGGCTTCTACCGCCAGCAGCTCGGAGAGATGACCGTGACCGTCGTCAGCGACGGCACGGCCCCTCTGGCGGCCCTCCTGCCGACCTGGGGCGCGAACCCCGACCGCCAGGGCGAATTTGCCGCCGCCCTGGCCGACTACGGCGTGGCGGCCACGAATACGGTCAACCATTTCAACCCGGTGGTCATCGAGATCGGTGGCCGGCGCACCCTGATCGACACGGGGCGAGGCGGCACGGGCGGGCAGCTCGTCGCCAATCTCGCCCGCGCGGGCATCACTCCGCAGAGCATCAACACGGTGTTCATCACGCATGGGCACGGCGACCACATCGGCGGCCTGACCGCGAACGGGCAGCCGGTCTTCACGAACGCGCAGCACGTCATGGGCGAGGCCGAGTTCAACTTCTGGACCACCCAGGCCAACCCCAACGACGCCGTCAAGAACAACCTGATCGCCCTGAAGGGCCGTTTCCGCCTCATCGCGGCGGGCGCCGAGATCGTGCCCGGGCTGACGAGCGTGAGCACCCCCGGCCACACCGCCAACCACCTGAGCGTGCTGGCGCGCGTGGGCACTGGCCCCGGCCTGATGGTCTTCGGGGACGCGGCGGGGCACTTTTTGCTGTCCCTCAAGTACGAGGGCGCCTATGTGGGCTTCGACGCCGACGGTGCGCAGGCGGCCCGCACCCGGCAGGCCATCTTCGCGCGGGCCACCGACGAGAAGCTGTGGGTCACCGGTTACCACTTCCCCTTTCCGGCGCTCGGGCACCTGCGCCGCGCCGCGCCCGGCTCCTACGAGTTCGAGCCGACGGTCTGGAACTGGAGCTGAGGTCCGGGCCGGGCGGGGGAGGGTCGCCCCCTCCCGCTCAGGGTTCGCCGTAGCTTTCCACGTCCAGGTTCAGCGTGGCGCGGCCGGGGTCCTCCCGGAAGACCAGCGTGGTCGAGCGGGCCGAGTCGGCCGGCACCGTGTCGAGCTGGCCCGCCACTTCCTCGACGATCTCGCCGTCGCGGCGCAGGGTGCCGCGCAGCTGGACCGTCCCCGTACTCGCGCTGCCCAGGTTGCGCACCTCGACCTGCTGGTAGAAGCGCGCCATACGGCGTTCCAGCTGCCCTGGCGTCACCTGGAGAACGATGGGCCGCGTGGGCTGGAGCGCGTCCCACACGAGGTAACCCAGGGCGGAGGCGATGAGCAGCAGCGCCAGGCCGCTGGCCGTCCATTCCAGGGCGCCCGGGGCGCGGCGGGTGGGAGACGGGCCGCTGTCCTGCGGGTCCTGGTTCTGATTCTGGTCCTGGTTCCGGGTCATGGCGCGCTCACAGCAGAAGTTTGGCCGCCGAGGCCCCCAGGCTGGTCACGAGGCCCAGGGCGACGGTCATGTGGACGGTGGGCAGCAGGCCTGTGTCGGCGCCGATCCGCCCGAACACCCACAGCAGGAACAGGGCGACGAGCAGCGAGAGGGCGAGCGTCACCACGCTGGAGTGGAAAAAGACGCCCAGGGGACTGCGGCCCTCGGGAATGGGCACGCTGCCCCGGAAGTCCAGGGCGTATACGACGGCGTGCGTCTGCACCAGCGCGAGGAGCAGCAGCGCGAGCGCCTGCACGTCGGACATCATCAGCCCGATGAGCATGGGTTCCTCGGTGGGGGCCACGTTGAAGCCGAACACGACCGCTCCCCCCAGCGCGATGGCGAGGGTGCCCCAGTCGCCCGCCTCACGGCGCTTGCGCTCGCCCTGGGGGCTGCGGGTGCCGAGTTGCCCTGCCGCCACGCTCGCCCCGATGGACACCGGAATGCTCTCGATGACCACCTTGCCGACCACCTCGCGCGCGCCCATGTCCGGGCCGACCACCCCGAAGGTCCACAGCAGCGCGCCCGCCACCATCAGCCCGATCCCGGCGGCGATCACCGCGTCCTGCACCACGTCCAGCGCCGTCTCCTCGTCCTGAAAGCCGCTGTAGTACTCCAGGATCAGCAGCACCAGGAAATTGACGCCGTAGAACAGCAGCAGCTTCCAGGAGGGCAGGGCCGCGCCGTGCTGCCACATCTCCATCGTCATGAGGACCGGCAGCCCCAGCAGCAGCCCGCCCGCCGTGCCGCGCGCCAGGCCCAGGGCGGTCTGGCGGGTGGGAGAGGGCAGGGCCTGCGTCATGGGGGCATTCATTGTGGGCAGTGGGGGGCGGGCCGTGGTGAGTGGAGCGCCGCAGCTGTCGACGCAGAAGGAGCGGACCGCGCGGGCCCTGTTCCCCCACTTCCCCTATCCTGTCCTCCATGTCAGTCGTGACCCGCATCGCTCCCAGCCCGACCGGCGACCCGCACGTCGGCACCGCCTATATCGGCCTGTTCAACTACGCGCTCGCGCATCAGGCGGGCGGCAAGTTCATCCTGCGCATCGAGGACACCGACCGGGGGCGCTACGTCGCCAGCAGCGAGGGCCGCATCTTCCAGATGATGCAGTGGCTGGGCCTCACCCCCGACGAGAGTCCCCTCCAGGGCGGCCCGAACGGTCCCTACCGCCAGTCCGAGCGCTTCGACCTGTACGGCGACTATGCGCGGCAGCTCGTCGCGTCCGGGCACGCCTACTACGCCTTCGAGACGCCCGAGGAGCTGTCGGCCCTGCGCGAGAAGGCCCAGCAGGAGGGGCATGTCATCGCCATTCCCAGCCGCGACCTGTCAGCGGAGGAGGCCCAGCGCCGCGTGGACGCGGGCGAGGCGGCCGTCATCCGCCTGAAGGCCCCGCAGGAAGGCGAGACGGTCGTGAACGACCTGCTGCGCGACCCCATCCATTTCCAGAACCGCGAGATCGACGACAAGGTGCTGCTCAAGGCCGACGGCTTCCCGACCTACCACCTCGCCAACGTCGTGGACGACCGCCTGATGGGCGTGACCCACGTGGTGCGCGCCGAGGAGTGGATCACTTCCACGCCCATCCACATCCTGCTGTACGCCGCCTTCGGCTGGCCGCAGCCGGTGTGGGCGCACATGCCCCTGCTGCGCAACGCCGACAGGTCCAAGATCAGCAAGCGCAAGAACCCCACCAGCGTCGAGTGGTACATGCAGGAGGGCTTCTTGCCCGAAGCCATGCTCAACTTCCTCGCCACGATGGGCTGGACGCACCCGGACGGCCAGGAAATCTTCGACCTCGCCGAGTTCCAGCGCGTGTTCCGCCTGGAGGACGTGACGCTGGGCGGCCCCGTCTTTGATGTCGCCAAGCTGCGCTGGTACAACGGCAAGTACCTGCGCGAGGTGCTGACGGAAGACGAGGTGGCCCGCCGCCTGCACGACTTCCTGGCGGGGCGCAAGGTCGAGCTGCCCGAGGACGACTATTTCCGCGCCGTGGCGCGCCTGCTCACGCCGCGCATCGAGGTCTTCTCGGAGTTCATGGACAAGACGGGCTACTTCTGGTCCGAGGATTACCCGGTGGACGAGAAGGCGCAGAAGGCTATCGACGGTGGGCGGGCCGAGCTGCCTGCGCTGGCGGCGCGCCTCAAGAACCTGCCGACCTTCGGAGCCGGGGAGATCAAGGCGATGTTCCACGCCTACGCCGAGGAGAAGGGGCTCAAGCTCGGCAAGGTGATGCCCCCGGTGCGCGCCGCCGTCGCAGGCACCATGGAAAGCCCCGACCTGCCCGACCTGCTCGCCGCCCTGGGCCGTGAGCGCGTGGTGTCGCGGCTGGAACGCGCCGCGCAGTCCTGAGACTGGGGGAGGGCTGGAGCCGGGCGGGCCGGCCTGCCCTGGGGTGGTCGCGAGCGGACGGTCTCGGGGACGGAGGCCCTCAAGGCCGGCGCCGCGCCCGCCGTGTTCCCGCTGCGACGTCCTTTTTCCGCTTTCCGGTCCGCCCGGCCGGTCTGAAGATCAACGGCGACGCCCTTAACTTCCCCTGATACACTCGCGAAGATGGATGCCAAGGTCATAGTCGTCACGTCGGGGAAAGGTGGGGTCGGCAAGACCACCACCACCGCCAACATCGGGGCAGCCCTCGCCAAGCAGGGGGAAAAGGTCGTCGTGATCGACGTGGACGTGGGTCTGCGTAACCTCGACGTGGTCATGGGCCTCGAATCGCGCGTGGTCTTCGACCTCGTGGACGTGCTGGAAGGCAAGTGCCGCATGGGGCAGGCCCTCATCCGCGACAAGCGGGTCGAGAACCTGTACCTGCTGCCCGCCTCCCAGACCCGCGACAAGGACGCCCTGGACCCCGAGGTCTTCAAGGACGTCGTGCGCGGGCTGGTGCAGGACGAAGGCTTCGACCGCGTGCTGATCGACAGCCCGGCCGGCATCGAGTCGGGGTTCCGGACGGCCGCCGCTCCCGCCCAGGGCGCGCTGGTGGTCGTGAACCCCGAGGTCTCCAGCGTGCGTGACGCCGACCGCATCATCGGCCTGCTCGAAGCGCAGCAGGTCAGCGAGATCCGGCTGGTCATCAACCGCCTGCGGCCCAAGATGGTCGCCAGCGGCAACATGCTCAGCGAGGCCGACATGCTCGACATCCTGGGCGTCAAGCCCATCGGGATCATCCCCGAGGACGAGGGCATCATCGTCTCGACCAACGTGGGCGAGCCGGCGGTGCTCGGCAAGACCAAGGCGGGCGAGGCCTTCATGGCGACGGCCCGCAGGTTGCGCGGCGAGGACGTGCCCTATCCCAAGTTCGAGGAGGACAAGGGGTTCTGGGCCGCCCTGAAGCGGCTGTTCGGCGGAGGGGCGTGAGATGTTCTCCTGGATGAAGGGCCGGCGCAGCAAGGAGACCCTCAAGGACCGCCTGGAACTGGTGCTGGCCTACGACCGCGCCAAGATCCCGCCCGGCAAGGTCGAGGCCCTGCGCAACGACCTGCTGGAAGTCGTGCGGCGGTACTTTCCGGCCGGCAACAGCAGTGTGGAGGTCGAGCAGGACGGCGACAAGGTCGTGCTGATGGCGAGCGTGGCCATCGAAGACCCCCAGCCCAGAAAGAAGTAGGGGCTGCAGGCAAAGGCGGGAACGGGCGCGGCGCGGAGGACGGTTCTCTCCGCGCCGCTTCTGCTGTCCTGGCGCCGGGGCTCAGCCCAGCAGTCCGATATGCCGGGCGCGGCTGACCGCCTCGGTGCGGTCGCGGGCCTCGAGCTTGGCGTACAGCCGCGCGAGGTGGTCCTTGACCGTGTCGGGGCTGACACCGAGGTTCTTGGCGATCTCCTTGTTCGAGAAACCGCGCGCGAGCAGCGGCAGCACCTCGGACTCGCGGGGGGTCAGGCGCGGTACCTCGACCTGGGGCAGGCGGTCCACGTCGGGGTGCGCCACGATGTCGCGGATCTGCTGGGCGAGGCTCTCGGGATCGGTCTCCTTGCTCACGTAGCCGCGCGCCCCGGCGCTGCGGGCCGCCTGCACGATGGCGGGCTCGGCAAAGGTGGTGATCAGGACGCTGACCACGCGCGGCGCGGTGATGCGCAGGCGGTCACAGACCTCGATACCAGACATGCCGGGCATCTTCACGTCGAGCAGCGCGGCGTCGGGCTGGTACAGCCGGCAGGCCTCCAGGGCGCTCGGGCCGTCGGCGGCCTCGGCCACCACGTCGAACCCCTGCTGGATCAGGGCGTATTTGAGGCCCATACGGAACAGGGGATGATCGTCGGCAATAACCAGTCTCATGGGGAAACCTCCGGGAGGCAGAGTGTGAAGGTGGTCAGGGGAGGGGCGCTGGGCGCGGTGGGCGCGTGGTCGCCCGGCAGATCGGGGGGGGTCCGGCTGTAGTGCAGCTCGCCGCCGTGGGCCTCGGCGATACGCCGGGCGATGAACAGGCCCAGGCCGGCGGTTCCGGCGGTGTACTGCTGCCCGGCGATGGTCGCAGGCTGGGCGTTGAAGGGCTGCGCGAGGTCGGCCAGCGGCGCGGCGAGGCCGGGACCGTCGTCCTGCACCCGCAGGCCCACGCCGCCGCTGGGCAGCGGGACGACCGACAGGGCCGCGCCGCGCCGCGCGTACCGCAGGGCGTTCTCGGTGAGGTTGGTCATGGCCCGTTCCAGCGCGGCGGCGTCCACCACGGCCTCGCCCTGGCCCGCGACGCTCAGGCTCAGGCCGCGCTCGGCGGCGCGGGGCGACAGCCGCCGGGCCACACTGCCCAGCAGCCGGTGCAGGTCGGTCGGTGCGCGGCGCAACTGCACGTCGTCGCGCTCGAAGCGGTGCGCGTCGGCCATCTGGTCGACCAGGGTCAGCAGCCGTCCCGTCTCGGCCAGCATCTGCTCGCCCACGCCCCGCCGCTCGGTCTCGGGCAGGCCGCCGCCGGTCAGCAGGCGGGTCAGGTGCCCGGCCGCGATCAGCGGGGTCTTGAGGTCGTGGACCAGCGTCGCCATGAAGGCGCTGCGCCGGCTCTGCTCGGTGCCCAGCCGCGACAGCAGGCCCGCGAAGGCCGTGCGCAGCGCGCGGACCTCGGCCGGGTCGTCTCCGTGCGCTTCGCCCACCCGGCCGCCGGCCACCTCGGCCTCCAGCCGGTGCAGGGGCCGCAGCAACGCGCCGCTCAGCACGTAGCCGGTCAGGGCGCTCACGCCGGCCACCGCCACCATCCACAGCGGCAGCCAGGTGGGGACCGCCCCGCGCAGCAGGGTGGGCAGGGTAATGGTGAGGTTGGGCAGAAAGGTCAGCAGAAAGATCACCAGCGTGAACTGCGCGCGCAGCGACCACCGGCCACTGACCCGCCCGCCGCGCCGCCGGAAGGTCTCCGGCGATGTGAGCTTATTCACGCTTCTTAGCCTACGGCCTACGTTCTGACAGAAGCCTCACGCGCCCAGACAAGCCCGTGCCTGTTGTCAAGCCCCACCCCCCCACGCGGTCCGGACAAGCCGCCGCAGCGCCGACTCCCAGTCAACTGCCACAGCAAAAACCCCCGCACCGGTGGGGGTGCGGGGGCTGGAGAGAGGAGGCTCGGCTCAGTCGCGGCTGGGGCCACCCATACCGAACAGTCGCAGGATAAAGAGGAACATGTTGATGAAGTCGAGGTACAGGGCCAGCGCGCCGTTGATCGAGGCCCGCTCGGCCTGCTCGCCCTCGATACCGCTCAGGGCGAGGTTGCGCAGCATCTGGGTGTCGTAGGCGGTGAGGCCCGCGAACAGCAGCACGCCCACGATGCTGATGCCCAGCGTCAGGGCGCTGCTCGCCACGAACAGGTTCACGATCATGGCGACGAACAGGCCGATGACGGCGAACATGAAAAAGCGGCCCATCGCGCTGAGGTCCTTCTTGATCACGAAGCCCGCCACGCTCATGAGGGCGAAGGTGCCGGCGGTGGTGGCGAAGGCCGAGATGACGGCGGCGGGCGAGTACGCGAAGAGCAGGGCGCTGAAGGTCAGGCCGGTCAGGGCCGCGTAGGCGATGAACAGCACGCCGGCCAGGCCGCTGTTCAGGCGCTGGGCGCCTAGGCTGAGCACGAACACCAGCGCGAGCTGCGCGATGATCAGGGGCAGCCGCCACTGCATGACCTGCAGGGCGAAGGCCTCGTTCTGGGCGGTGAGGTAGGCGATGCCGGCCGTGAGGGCCAGCCCCGCCGCCATCCAGGAATAGGTGCGCGCCATGAAGGTGCGGACCACGTCCTGGGTGCGGACTTTGGTCGGGGTAAAGGTCTGCATACGTCTAGAGTACGCGGCACAGGCCGAAAAGTTCCCACCTTTGACCACAGAGATGTCGGCCAGATGAAATCGGTTCTGGGCCGTAATGGACTCGCTGTCTGGAACAGCAAAAAAGCGCCCAGGCCAGAGCCGGAGCGCCGATGTCCCCCAGCGGGGGCCTAGACGAACAGTTCGAAGATGCGGAACACCAGCCAGCCCAGCGCGATGCAGATGGGAATGGTCGTGACCCAGGCCACGACGATACGCCCGGCGACCTGCCACTTGACCTTCTTGAAGCCCTTGGTGGTGCCCACGCCCATGATGCTCGTCGAGATGGTGTGGGTGGTGCTCACTGGAATGCCCAGGCGGCTGGCGGTTTCGATGATGAGGGCCGCGCTCGTCTCGGCGACGAAGCCGTCCACGGGCTTGAGGTCCACGACCTTGAAGCCCATGGTCTTGATGATGCGCCAGCCGCCCACCGAGGTGCCCAGGCCCATCGCGGTCGCGGCGCTCAGGATGACCCACAGCGGCACCTGCTCGATCTGCGTGCCGAAGTAGGCGCTCAGGGCGAAGGTCATGATCCCCATGGTCTTCTGGGCGTCGTTGCCGCCGTGCGAGAAGGCCATGAAGGCGGCGCTGAAGATCTGGAGCCAGCGGAAGTTGCGCGTCACGGCGCGCGGGCGCATGTGGCGCAGCACCAGCCACGACAGCAGGAACATGAGCAGGATCGGCACCAGAAAGCCCAGGACCGGGCTGGTCACGAGGCCGGTGAGGGTCTTCTGCACGCCCTTGGGGATGATGATGCCCCAGCCGCCCGACGCGACCCCCGCCCCCACGAGGCTGAAGATCAGCGCGTGGCTGCTGGAACTCGGCAGACCCTTCCACCACGTGAAGAGGTTCCAGAGGATGGCGCTGACCAGCGCGGCCCCCACGAGCTCGAGCGTGGCGAACTGCTGGGGCACGATGTCGGTGGCGATGGTCTTGGCGACGGCGGTACCGGTCAGGGCGCCGACCACGTTCAGGACGGCTGCCATGGCGATGGCCTGCACGGGCGTGAGGACCTTGGTGGCGACCGAGGTGGCGATGGCGTTGGCGGTGTCGTGAAAGCCGTTGATGAAGTCGAAGAGCAGCGCGAGCGCGAGGATCACGATGAGGGAGAGCAGGGCGGCGGTCATCGGCGTTGGCCCCGGCTCACGCGTTCTTGAGCAGGATGCTCTCGACCGTCTTGGCGACCCGCTGCGCCTGGTCCGAGGCGTCTTCGATCAGGCCCACGATCTCGCCGCCGCGCATGGCGCGGATCATGCCCTGCACGTCGTTCACGCCGTCGTACAGTCCGCGCTGCACGTCGTCGCTGATGCGGTCGCCCTCGTCTTCCAGCGCGCGGATCTTCTGGGCCAGTTCGGCCAGTTCGCCCACCCGCCCGGTGTTCTCGATCAGGGGCATACCCTGGGCCAGCAGCGCGCACTGCGCCTCGACCACGCGGGCCAGCGGCGCCATCTGCGGCAGCGGGCGCTCGACGCGGTACAGGCTCAGGCGGCGCGCGGCCTCCTCCATGTAGTCCACGAGGTCGTCGAGTTCATTGTTCAGGCTGATGATGTCCTCGCGGTCGAAGGGCACGATGAAGGACTCGGCCAGCAGGTTGGTCACCTCGCGCGAGAGGCGGTCGCCCTCGTGTTCGAGGTCGCGCACGCGCTGCACCTTGGCTTCGACATCGGTGTAGTTCTCCAGCAAGTCCACCAGCGCCCGCGCGGTGACGTGGGCATTGGCCGCCGCCTCGGCGAACTTGGCACTGAATTTCGGGTTGTGGGGCATGAATTTTGACAAGACCATGACAATCCTCCTGATTCTCACCCACTATGTCAGGAGATTGTCAGCCCGTCATGACAGGCAGGGAAAAGGGGGGCAGGCCAGTGACGGCCGCCCCCCGCTCTCCAAGGCACTCTTACTTCACGTTGATCGGCGCCGTGAAGGTCGCGCGGCGCTTGTCGGCCTCGCTGCCGATGGTGTTGGCGCCCGCCGGGGTGCTGCCCGCGTCGGGGATGATGTCCCCGGCCCCGTAGCCGTCGCCCCCGAAGATGCCGCCCACGACGTTGACCCCGGCCGCCGGAGCGCCGCTCAGGCCCAGCGCGCTCCAGGGGATCGCCAGCTCGACCGTCTGGCTGGGCAGCGTGCCGGAGGTGCCGACCGTGTAGCTGCCGGCCGCGACCTCGGGCACGTCGGTGTCGCTCTGCACCCGGCGCAGCTGCGGCGCCTCGTTGCCGTAGCGGGCGACGAAGGCGTCCACACCGCCCATGTTCCCGCCGAAGGTGGCCGCGCGTTTCCAGGCCGCGAAGTTGTCGGCCTGCGCGGCGCCGCCCGTGCCGGTGTCGAGGTACAGCAGGGCGCTGTTGCCGTCCACCCGGTAGGTGTAGGCGAGGTACAGGTACCCCGCGTCGCTGTCGGCCCGCAGGCTCAGCCAGTTGTTGTTGTCGCCGAACACGCCCGCCGCCGCGCTCTGCACCGTCACCTTGGGGGCGGTCCAGTCGCTCAGGTCGCCGTCGATGCGGTACTTGCCGACCACCGGCCCGCTCGGCGTCCCGGCCTTGGCGAGGTCGAAATCCGCGCCGGTCTGCGGCGAGGTGGCGCTGCGGGTGCCGGTCGCGTAGCCGTCGGCCGCCGCGCTCAGGGCCTGCGTCCCGGCGGGCACGAAGAGGGTGTAGCTGCCGTCCGGGAAGGTCAGGGCGTAGTTCAGGTTGGGCTTGGCTCCGGTGGCCGTCACGACGGCGCCGGTCAGGGGCTGCCCCGCCCCGGTCACGCGACCCTCGATCACGGTGGTGGGCACCGGCTCGCTGATGAAGTCGTAGGTGCCGCTGTAGGCGTTGCCGCCCGTCCCCACCACGTAGCTGCGGTCGCTCTGGCCGTCGCCCTCGTAGCCGCTGTTCTTGGCGCCCGCGCCCGCATTGCCGAACTTGAACTTCACCTCGCGGAACAGGGGCAGTTCGGCGTCGGTCTTCCAGATGCCCCGCGCGCCCTGGGTCATGGGCAAGGCGACCTGGCTGCCGGTGTCGAAGCGCCGCAGCTCGATGGGGCCGTTGCCCTGCGAGCGGGCGTCCACCGTGAAGGTCACCTTGACCGTGTTCTTGCTGCTGGCGGTGGCGCTGGCGCTGACACCCCGGCTCTCGGCGCCGCTGGCGTCCACCGTGACCACCCGGAAGCTCGTGGACACGTCGTTGGCGACCCCGCGCGCGAGGTAGCGGGTCTGGCTGGCCGGAATCGGCGCGAAGTTCAGCAGCCGCTCGCTGCCGCCCGCCGGGGTCGCGTAGATGCGGTAGCCGCCGACAGGAGCCGCATTCGGGGTGGCCGCGGGCAGAACCCAGCTCAGTTCGACGGCGCTGTCGCCCGCGCGGGTGCTCAGGTTCGCCACTTCCGGCAGGCCCGGGTTGACCGTGCCGCCCGTGCCGCCGCCCGCCGCGCCGGTCACGGCCAGCACGCCCCGCGCGGGGACGGTGCCCACCAGCTTGCCGTTCACGACCTTCAGGTCACTCGTGCGCCCGGTCACCTCGGTCAGGGGGCCGCCCGCGAAGGTGCCCAGCAGCGGCAGGCCGCCGTCGCCCAGCGTGGAGAGGTCCAGCGCCGTGTCGCCGCCGTTCACCACGAACACGACCGGCTGCCCGGCCGCGCCGCTCACGCCGCTCACCACCCGGCGGTAGGCCAGCACGGGCGCGCCGCCGTTGGGCCGCCACAGCTCCTGCTGCGCGCCGCGCGTCAGGGCGCGGTAGGTCGTGCGCGCCTGCGCCAGGGCGGCGAGGCGGCCCGTCAGGGGGCTGGCGTCCACCCGCGAGAAGTCCATGTCCTCGCGGTTGCCCTCGCCGGTCGGGAAGTTGTAGGGGTCGCCCTCACCCTTCTGGGCGATCTCGCTGCCCTGGTACACGCTGGGCGTGCCGCGCGAGAGGTACATCACCGACAGCGCGGCGTCCAGGCGCTCGGCGGCCTGCGCGGCGCTGCCCCCGCGCGAGGTCACCTCGTTCACGAAACGCCGCACGTCGTGGTTGTCCACGAAGGTGGTCAGGCGCGAGGCGTCGCGGTAGGCCCCGTCCTGCGCGAACACGTCGGCCACGCGGTCCAGGCCGCCGCCCGCGCTGCTCAGGCCGTCGCGCAGCCCGGCGTACAGCGCGAAGTCGAAGACGCTCGGCGCGCCCAGCTGGTCCATGAAGCGGGCCAGATACGCGGGGTTGGTGTCGAAGACTTCGCCCACCGACCACAGCTTGGCCGGGTCGCCCGCGCCGCCCGCCGCGAAGAACTGCTTCCAGTAGGCGTCGGGCACGTGCTTCATGGTGTCGATGCGCAGGGCGTCGATCCCGGTCGTCGTGCGCCAGTACGTCACGAAGTCGTTGAGGTACTTCGTGACCTCGGGCAGGTCCTGTTTGAAGTCGGGCAGGCCGGCGAGGGGGCAGTCGGTCGTGGTGTTCGCGCCCGTCGCCGCGCACTCGGCGTCGGTGTGGAACCACTGCGGGTTGGTCTTGGTCAGGGTCGCGCCGTAGCCCGCGTGGTTCACGACCACGTCCTGGATGATCTTCAGGCCGTTCCTGTGGGCGGTGTCCACGAGCGCCTTGTACTCGTCCAGGGTGCCCAGGTGGGGGTCCACCTTGAAAAAGTCCTCGGCCCAGTAGCCGTGGTAGCCCGCGAAGGCCTTGCCCGCGTTCGGCCCACTCGTCGGCCCGGCGACGGCCGGCACCTGAAGCACGACCGGCGTGATCCACAGCGCCGTGAAGCCCATCTTCTTGAAGTAACCCTGCTCGATCTTGGCCTTCAGGCCTGCGAAGTCGCCGCCGTGCCAGGCCAGCGGGTTGGTCCTGTCGGCGCGGTCGCCCGCGTCCCGGTTCGCGCCGTTGTCGTTGGCCGAATCCCCGTTGGCGAAGCGGTCGGTCATGGCGAAATAGATGACCTGATCGCGCCAGTCGCTCGAGGACGCGCCGGGCTGCGGGGCCGGGTTCAGCAGCCCGCAGGCCGAAAGAGACAGCGTGAGGGCCGCCAGGGCGCCGGTGCGCCCCACCTTGTGGAAACGTTTCATATGTTGTCCCTATTTAGGGGGCCGCGCCCGAGTCCTGTCAAATGCCCGGCTTCCCCGGGGCGCGCCGCTCAAGGGACGGTGATGGCCCGCGCCCCCCACCCCGGCCTACCCTGGGGCATGAGAGCGATCTGGAACGGGCAGACCCTCGCCAAGTCGAGCAACACGGTCATCGTGGAGGGCAATCACTATTTTCCCCTCGAAGACGTCGAGCAGCAGTTTCTCAGGCCCAGCGACACCCACACCGTCTGTCCCTGGAAGGGCACGGCAAGCTATTACACCGTCGAAGTGGAGGGCCTGACCAATCCCGACGCCGCGTGGTACTACCCCGAGCCCAAGGAGGCCGCCGAAAACATCCGGGGCCGCGTGGCTTTCTGGAAGGGCGTGGTGGTCTCGGAAAACTGAGGAAGTGGGGGCCGGTGGGAGCGCCCTGGGGCGTGGGACGGGAAGCCGTGTCCTCCGCCTGTAGCCGGTTCAGGGCCGGTCATAACCGGTCGCCCTGAAGCCTGAGGGGGAACAGGCCCCGGTGCCGGTCGGCCTGAGCCGTGTCAGGACCACTGCCACGCCCTCCGTGCCCTCTGCGCTGCCGCGCTTCAGCCCGGGGCTGCCGCTGCTCTAGCATGGCCCCATGACCTACGACCCGCGCATGGCCTACGACCCCGAGCGCAAGCTCAGCGACGGCGACGTGGCCGAACTCAAGCCCGAGGGCTGGTGGGGCGACGGCGGCAAGCTGTTCCGCGTCTTTCCTTTCGAGAATTTTGCCGAGAGCGTCGCCTTCGCCGTGCGGGTGGCCGCGCAGGCCGAGGAACGCGGGCACCACCCCGACATCCACATCAAGTACCACTCGGTGAAGGTCAACTTCTTCACCTACGAGGCGGGCGGCGTGACCGAACTGGACCTCGCGGCGGCCCGGGCTGTGAACGGCCTGCTGGAACCGTGAAGCTCGCCATTCCCGATGCGGACGTGCTGTGGGAGGGGTTGCCCGAATTGCGCCGCCACGCCCTGACCCTCACCGTGGAGGCCGGCGATCTCGACGACCTGCACCACGTCAACAACACGGTGTATCTGGCATGGTGCGAGGAGGTGGCGCGCGAACACGCCCTGCGCGTGGGTCTGGGCACCCCCGACCTCGTGGCGCTGGGGGCGGTGCCGGTGGCGCGCGAGCACGTCATCCGTTACCACAAGCCCGCGCTGCTGGGCGACCGGGTGCGGGTCCGCACGGCGCTGACCGTCAGCGCGGGGCTGCGCAGCGTGCGCGCCTACACCCTCGACCGCGTGAACCCCGGCGACCCGGAAGGCGGCGTGCGCCTCGCCGAGTGCCAGACCGAGTGGGTGTGGGTGGACCCGGCCAGCGGCCGCCCGCGCCGCACGCCCGCCGAGGTGCTGCGGCGCTTCGGGTTCTAGGCGCCGGCCCCCCGGGGGCCAGTAGGCCCGCCCCCACTGCCCCCGGCCGCCTGCCCCTACACTGCCCCCCATGACCCAGTCCACCCCGCCCGCCGGCAAGACCATCGCCCCCGACGACCGCGCCCGACTCGACCAGGTGTTCATGCAGGTCGTTCTCGACGTGCAGGCGCAGGTGCAGCAGACCCGCCCCGCGCAGGCCGGCAACCTCGCGGCCATGTTCCACAAGGAGACGGTCACCGAGGCGCTCCAGGGCTGCGCCATGCTGATCGCCGGCTGGAACCAGAACGTCGTGGACGAGGCGGGCGTATCGCGCGCCGCCAAGGCCCTGCGCGCCCTGGACCTGGGCGAGCTCGCGGGCCGGGTCGAGAAGCTCCGGCAGATCGACGAGGCCTGAAACCACAGGAGCAGGGGGCAGGGAGGCTGCGCTCCCCCTGCTCCTGCCTACTGGCCCTCGGCCTGCATGGCGCGCACGGCGTCGCGGTCGGCCTGGGCGACCTCCTCGGCCCTGCCCAGCGCGCCCCATTCGTCGATGCCGCCGGGCAGCACCGGGGCCAGCCCGCGCAGGTAGGCCGCCTGGGCGATGAGGTACGCCGAGAGCGGCGTGGTCAGGAACTGGAACAGCAGCACGGCGATGAGCCGCGTGAAGGCCGCCGGGTCCTGAAACGAGAAGGCCACCCCCAGGAAGATGCCGGCCGAGCCGAGCGTCACCAGCTTGGAACTCGCGTGCAGCCGCGAGTACAGGTCCGGGAAGCGCACTACCCCGATGGCCGCCGTGAGCACGAAAAAGGCCCCCAGCAGGATGGGAATGTCGCGGGCGGGCGAGAAGTCGTTCATTTCATCACCCGGCCCACGAGCAGGTAGCGCGTGAGGGCCACGGTGCTCAGGAAGCCCAGCAGGCTCAGGACCAGGGCGGCGTCGAGCACCACGATCAGGCGGGTGCGCACGGCGATCAGCGCGAACAGGATCACCAGATTCACGCTCAGGAAGTCGAAGGCCATGATGCGGTCGCCCCAGCTGGGGCCGCGCAGCACGCGGTAGGTCACGAGCAGGACGGACAGGGCCACGATGCCCAGCGCCAGATTGACGATCACGGAGTCACCTCTTTGGGACCGGCCGCAGGCCCGGTGGGGGCCGGCAGGAAGTTCAGGAGCTGCGCCTCGACCCGCCAGATGCTCTCGCGGGCCTCGCGCGGATTGCGCGTGCCCACGATGTGCAGGTACAGCTCGTCGCGGGCCGGACTGAAGCCCAGCACCACGCTGCCGGGCATCAGGGTGATGACGGCCGTCAGCAGTGTCTGGGCCGAGTCGCTGCGCAGTCGCACGGGTACCGCGACCACCATCGGATTCAGGGGCGGGTGCGACTGGAGGGCGAACAGGGCCACCTGCACGTTGGCGACCGTCAGCTCGCGCAGGAAAAACCCCAGGAAACGCAGCAGGCCCAGGCTGCGCGACACGTAGCTGCGGGTGCCCAGGGCGTCGGGGAACACGAGCTGGAGCGCGAAGCCCAGCAGGAAGCCGATCGCCAGCTCGCGGGTGCTGACCTCGCCCGAGAACAGCGCCCAGACGACGGCGAGCATGATGTTCAGTGCCAGACCTCTCATGTCGGCCTCCTCACGGCGACTCTCCGGGTTCCTGTTTCTTCTGGATTTCGCTGCCGGTAGGTGCGGCCGGAATCACGACCGGATCGTCGCCCAGCACGCCCCGGATGTACCGGGCGTTGTCGCGCAGCTCACGGGCCGTCGCCTCGGCGTGCGAGAACAGCGGTCCGGCGAACAGGGCCAGCCCGGCCACGAGCGCCGACGCGGCGTAGGCGGGCAGGCGCTGGGGCCAGGGGGCCGGGGCCGGGCGGGGCCGGGCGGGGGGGGCGTCCGGCGCGGGCGCCGCGCTCTTGCCCCAGAAGAAGCCGCGCCAGACCCCGAGCATGGCGAACAGCGTCACGAGGCTGCTGGCGAGCGCGGAAACCACCGCGAGGATCGCCAGCCCCGAGCCCTGGAGCAGCCCCGCGCGGATCAGGGCGTATTTGGCGACGAAGCCGCCCGTGGGGGGCAGCCCGGCGGCCGTCAGCGCGCACAGCAGGAAACAGGCGGCCAGCAGCGGGCGTTTTTCGATGAAGCCGCGCCGCTCGGGGCGCACGAGGCGCGAGCCGCTCTCGCGTTCGGCCACCGCCGCGATCAGGAACAGGGCCAGCGTGACGAGCATGCTCACGGCGAGGTAGGCGAGGCTGGCGCGCAGCGCGTCGGGCGTGCCCAGTCCCAGCCCGAAGGCGAGGTAGCCCACGCTGCTCATGACCGTGAAACTCAGGATGCGCCGCCACTCGCGCTGGCTGACCGCCCCCAGCGCCCCGAAGAACATGGTCAGGGCGCCCAGCCCCAGCAGCAGCCCCTGGGGCAGCGCCGGGTCCTGCTGAAAGACGGTCGTGAAGATGCGGATCAGGGCGTAGACCCCCACCTTGGTGAGCACGGCGGCGAACAGTGCCCCGGTCGCGGGCGGCAGCGCCGGGTAGGTGCCCGGCAGCCAGAAGCCCAGCGGAAACAGCGCGCCCTTGGCCGCGAACACCAGCAGCAGCAGCACGCCGACCGCCGTCACGGTGCCCTGCGCGCCCAGCTCGGCCGAACGCTGCGCGAGGTGGGCGTAGTTCAGGGTGCCCAGCACGCCGTAGGCCAGCCCGCAGGCGATGACCAGCAGCGCCGAGGCGGTCAGGTTCATCACGATGTAACGCAGGCCCTCGCGCAGCTGCTCGCGGGTAGAGCCCAGCACCGCCAGCGCGTAGCTGGCCACCAGCATGATCTCGAAGGCCACGAACAGGTTGAACAGGTCGCCGGTCAGGAACGAGAGCTGCACGCCGGTCAGCAGGAACAGGGTCAGGGCGAAGCTGTGGTGGCGCTCGCGCACGCGGTCCTCGTGGACGGTCATCATCCACAGCGCGAACACGCCGCACAGGGCCGACAGGGCGCTCATGTACGAGGACAGGCGGTCGGCGGTCATCACGATGCCGAAGGGCGCGCGCCAGCCGCCCAGCTCGCTCACCAGCACCTCGCCCCCGGCCGTGCCGCGCACGAGCAGCAGCGCGAAGACCAGGGTCAGCAGGCCGCCGAGCAGCGCCAGGGCGGTCCGGGGGCCCCGGCGCAGTGGCAGCAGGGTCAGCAGGCCCAGGCCCAGGGGGGTCAGGATGGGGGCCAGCGGCAGGGCACTTTGCAGGATCATGGCTGCCTCCGGGCAGGGTCGTCGGCCGTGGGCTCGGGAATGGGGTCCAGGTCGCCGGGCAGGTGCGGCGGCGCGTGGTGCTCCGGGCGGTGGGCCGGGTCGCCTTCCCAGTCGGGCAGGTCGGGGCTCTGGTGCTCGGGGTCGGCCTGCACCTCGTCGCCGGCGTCGGTCTCACGCGCGAGGCTGTCCCCGAAGGCCTCCACGTCGTCGTGCCCGGCCACCTGGTAGGCCCGCAGCGCCACCGTGAGCAGCAGCGCGGTCGTGGCGAAGCCGATGACGATGGCGGTCAGGATCAGCGCCTGGGGCAGCGGGTCCACGTAGGGGCCCGGCAGGGTCAGCAGCGGGGGCGATTTCTGGTCCAGGCCCGCGACCGTCAGGATGGCGAGGTTCACGCCGTAGCCGATGAAGGCCAGCCCCAGCACCACCCGCACGACCGTGCGCGAGAGCAGCAAAAACACGCCCGCCGAGATCAGGACGCCGATGAGGAGGGCGAACAGCGAGGCCATTATTCGTCCTCCTGCACGCGGCCGGTGGGGCGGATCTCGGCGAGGTTCTCCGCGATGCTCAGGCCGCTGCCCACGACGGTCAGGTACACCCCGATGTCGAAGATCAGGGCGGTGGCCCACTCGAACTCGCCGGTCAGCGGCGTCGTGACGTAGCCGTAGGCGGTCTTGAGAAAGGGCTGGCCCAGCAGGTAGGGCACCAGTCCGGTCAGGACCGAAAGGGCCACCCCGAAAGGAATCAGGGTGAGGGGCGGCGCGCGCAGGGCGCTGCGTCCGGTGGCGACGCGGTGCAGCAGCAGGGCCGCGACCGTCATCAGCCCGGCGATGAAGCCGCCCCCCGGCGCGTTGTGCCCGCGCCACAGCAGCAGCAGCGCGAAGAGCATCACCAGTGCGAAGGCCGCGCGGCTCACGGTGCGCAGGATGGGGTCGCCGCTCAGGGGCGGCGGGGCGGGGGTGGCGTGCCCGGCGGTAGGCGCGGGCTTCTTGCGTTTGGGACTCATTTCTGCCTCCGGCTCTGGTGGCGGGAGGGCACGGGCCTGAGGTCGGGGGCCTCGTCCGGCGCGGTGCGGGTCTTGCCCACCCGGCCCAGCGTGACGAGGCTGGAGATCGCCAGCGCGACCATCGCCACGACCAGCCCCTCGCCCATGGTGTCGAAGCCCCGGAAGTCCACCAGGATGACGTTCACGGCGTTCTTGCCTCCGCCGCCCGAGTAGCTGTTCACGAGGTAGTAGGGCGAGATGGGCGGCGCCAGAAAACGCAGGCTGCTCAGGACCAGCAGGGTGGTGCCCAGGCCCGCCGCCCCCGCCAGCACGGCGTCGAGCACGAGGCGGCCCCGCGTGCGCGGCAGGTCGCGGACCCCCGGCAGGTAGCGGAAGGCCAGCAGGAACAGGATGACCGTGACCGCCTCGATGAGCAGCTGCGTCAGCGCGAGGTCGGGCGCGCGCAGGGCCAGGAAGGCCGCCGCGCTGCCGAAGCCGGTCAGGCCGGTCACGATGACGGCGGTCAGGCGGTTGCGCGAGAGCAGCACGCCCACCGCCCCCGCCACGAGCAGCACGCCGATGGGCACGAGTTCCAGCGGCACGCGCCCGATGGGCTGGAACACCTGGGGCGAGCGCCACACCGCGTAGCCGCCCATGATCCCGGCGCTGAGCAGCATGATGCGCAGCTGGTCGGGCAGCCCCAGCCCCTGCGTGCGCCTGACGACGGCGCTCGCGAGGCGGCCCAGCCCCTGCGTGAGGGTGTAGTAGACCGTGTTGGCGTTCCACAGCGGCGTGAGGCGGCCCTGCAACGTGGCGAAGGCCGGGGCCTGCCACACGACCGCCGCCCCCAGCGCCCAGGTGAGCAGCGTGGCGAGCAGCGCCGGGGTCACGCCGTGCCACAGGGAGAGGTGGCCGCCGTACTCCCCGAACTCCAGCGCGCCCTGCGCCGTGCGGGTCAGCCACTCGGCGCTGCCGGGCCACAGGCCGAACAGCAGGGCGGCCCCGGCCAGCAGCGCGGGCGGCAGCAGCAGCCCCGGCCCCGCCTCGTGGATGTGGTCCTTGACCCTGTGCTGGCGCAGGTCCTCGGCGGCCTCGGGCAGCGGGGTGCGCCGCGCGAAGAAGATGCCCAGCAGCCGCGCGCAGTACGCGAAGGTCAGGACGCTGCCGGCCACCGCCACGGCGAGGTAGGGCCAGCCGCGGTGCAGCATCCCCTCGTAGAACAGCTCCTTGGAGATGAACCCGCCCAGCGGCGGCAGCCCGGCCATGCTCAGGGTGGCGACCAGGGCGACCACGAAGGTCAGGGGCAGCTTGGCCCGCAGTCGCTCGAGAAACGGGATCTCGCGGGTGCCGGTCTCGTGGTCGATGATGCCCACCACGAAAAACAGCGCCGCCTTGAAGGCCGCGTGGTTGAGCAGGTGCGCGGTGGCGGCGAAGCGGCCCTCGGCGTCGGCCAGGCCGTACAGGCTGACCAGCAGCCCGAGCTGCGAGACCGTCGAGTAGGCCAGCAGCGCCTTGAGGTCGGTCTGGCGCAGCGCCAGCCACGAGCCCCAGGCCAGCGTGGTGAGGCCCAGCGGGACCAGCAGCCCGCTCCACAGCGCCGCCCCCCCGAAGATCAGCCCGAATTTGGCGACCAGCAGCACGCCCGCCTTGACCATCGTGGCCGAGTGCAGGAAGGCCGAGACCGGCGTGGGGGCTTCCATCGCGGTGGGCAGCCACAGGTGGAAGGGCAGCTGCGCGCTCTTGGTCGCCGCTGCCAGGACCGTGAGCAGCAGCGCCGGGACGAACAGGGGCGAGGCGCGCACCGCCGCGAGGTCCAGGCCCGAGAGGCTGGCCGTGCCGCCCGCGATGACCAGCATGGCGACCGCCGTGAGCAGCGCGAGGCCCCCCAGGGCGCTGACCAGAAAGGCCTTGACGGCCCCGTCGCGCGCCGCGCCGCGCGTGTGCCACAGCCCGATCAGAAGGAAACTGGTGACGCTCGTCATCTCCCAGAAGCCAAACAGGGCGATGAGGTTGTCGCTCAGGACCAGCCCCAGCATCGAACCGCCGAAGAGGAGCAGGTACGGAAAGAAGCGCCCGAACTTCTCGGTGGCCGACAGGTACGCCACCGAGTACAGCGAGGCGAGCAGGCCGATCACCCCGATCAGGACGGCGAAGAGCAGCGAGAAACCGTCGCCCCGGAAGGCGAGGCTCAGGTCGAGTTCCGCGACCCAGCGGGTCGTCTCGGTGACGGGCGCCGCGCCGGGCATACCCGCCAGGGGCAGCGCGAGGGCGAGCGCCGGCAAAAAGGCCGCCGCAGCGAGATACCCGGTGCGGCGGCCCAGTTTCTGGCCGGCCCAGGCGCAGACCAGGGCCATGACGAACGGAAAGAAGACGGCGAGCGTCACGGGCCGCCACGCGCGGGGGGACAGAGCGTCAGGTTCATGTGGCCTCCGGAAGGTCGGGACCGGCCCGCGTGGGCCGGGAACGGGCACGCCGGACCGGCGGGGGTCCGGGGGCCTGGGCGGGGAGAGGGGACAGGAATGTGCCGGACAGCGGAAAACCCGTGTCTGACTGCCTTTTCAGTGTACCGAAAGGGGCCGGAAGTTCAGGAAAAACTCAAGGTGACGTGAAGAAAGGGGCGCGCCGGTTCAGAGCACACAGGGCAGGCCCCCACCCGGACGGCGGTGGGGGCAGCGGGCGCGCGCGGAGGGATCAGCGGCGCTTGCCCAGCAGGAACCACGCAGCGGCGGCGGCCGCGAAGCCCACTCCGGCGTAGGTCCAGAGGTTCGGCCCCTGGCGCGCGGGCGCGGGCTGGGTGTAGCTCAGGCCGCTGAGTTCGCCGCCGGTCTGGGACGTGTTGATGTTGTTCACGACCACGTCCGGGCCGTCGAGCGCGTTCGCCACGCTGCCCACCGCCGTGAAGATCAGCGCGTACTTGAGGATATCGTAGCCGATGTTGCGCTGGCGGTAGTAGCTCTGGGGGTAGGGGTAGTAGCGCCCCGGCGAGAGCTGGTACTGGTAGCCCGCGCTGGGCGTGGCGCTGTAGGTCAGGGCGCTGCGGGGTACGCCGGCCGGCAGCGGCGCGGATTTCCAGCCGCTGAGCTGCGTGGGCGTGACCTGCGCGGCGGCCGCGCGGTTGGCGGCGCTGCCCCGCACGCTGCTGTTGCTGGGCAGAGCCGCGCCCCGCTGCGCGGAACTGCTGCTGCGCGGCGTGGCCGAACCGGAGGACGTGGAGGAGCGCGGCGCCGTGTAGCTGCTGCCGGACGAGGAGTTGCGCGGCGGCGTGTACGGCGGTGTGGGGGTACGGTACGACGGCGCGGGGGCGCGGTAGGTGGGCGAGGACCTGTACGAACTGCCCGAGCTGCGGCTGCCGCCGAAGCCCCCACCGCTGCTGCGCCGGGCGGCGTCGGCCAGCCCGCTGCCCAGCGCCAGCGCGGTCAGAAGCAGGGTGAGGGAACGTTTCATCTGTCTACAGTACGCGGCCAGAGCGGCAAAAGTTCCGGTCCGGCGGGGCACGCCCGCACGGCGCGGCCGCCCCACGCGCCCGGCCCCCTCTAGACCGCGCGCGTGCCTGCGGTCCGGCCCGGCCTACACTCCGTCCATGCCCTTCAGCGCCGCGTTTTTTTATTGGTTCCGCATTCGCCGGGCCTAGCGTCACGCTGTTTCCCCCACCGCCCGGTGAAGCCCGAACAGAGGCCCGCCGGGCGGTTTCTTCTTTCCCCCGTTTTCCCGCCGTATCCCAGGAGACCCCGCCATGACCCACCCCGACCCCACCGTCCAGCCCGGCCGCACCGAGAACCTCAACGTCTCGGGGTTCACGCCGCTCATCACGCCGCGCGCCCTCAAGGAGCGCCATCCGCTGACGCCCGCTGCCGAGCGCACGGTGCTCGCGGGCCGCCGCGCCGCCCAGGACATCCTGCACGGCAAAGGCGACCGGCTGCTGGTGGTCGTGGGGCCGTGCAGCGTCCACGACTACGCCGGGGCGGTCGAGTACGCCCACAGGCTCGCGGCGCTGCGCGAACAGGTGAAAGACCGCCTCGAAGTGCAGATGCGCGTGTACGTGGACAAGCCCCGCACGACGGTCGGCTGGCGCGGCTACCTGCTCGACCCCGACATGAACGGCGCGAACGACATCAACAAGGGCCTGGAGCTGACCCGCAAACTGATGATCGAGGTGGCCGAACTCGGCCTGCCGGTCGCTACCGAACTGCTCGATCCCTTCGCGCCGCAGTACCTCTTCGACGCCGTGGCCTGGGCCTGCCTGGGGGCGCGGACCACCGAGTCGCAGACCCACCGCGTCATGGCGAGCGCCGTCTCGGCCCCGATGGGCTTCAAGAACGGCACCGGGGGCGGCATCAAGCTGGCGGTGGACGCGATTGTCGCCGCCGCCAGCCCGCACGCCTTTTTCACCATCGACGACGGCGGACAGGCCTGCATCGTGCACACGCAGGGCAACCCCGACGGGCACGTCATCCTGCGCGGGGGGCGGGGCGGCCCCAACTCGGCGCCGCAGTTCGTCAAGGAGGCGGCCGACCTCATGAAGGCGGCGGGATTGAGCCCGGCCGTGATGGTGGACTGTTCGCACGCCAACTCGGGCAGCGACTGCGCCCGCCAGAACCTCGTGTGGCGCGACGTGCTCGGCCAGCGCCTCGCCGGGCAGGCGGCCATCAAGGGCCTGATGCTGGAGAGCAACCTCCAGGCCGGCAAGCAGGCCATTCCCGCCGACCTGGGTACCCTGAAGCCCGGCGTGAGCGTCACCGACGCCTGCATCGGCTGGGCCGAGACCGAGACGCTCCTTCAGGAAGCCCACGCGGCGCTGTCGCGCGAGGCCGTGGCGGGCTGAAGCAGGAGCTTCACTCAGGAACAGTCAAGCCGCGCCTACGTTCCGGCCGTGTCCGGCACGCCAGACTGCGCAGATATGGCGAGGCGCGAGCAATCTTTCGGCGGGGGCCGCAAGCCCTCCGAGCGGCCACAGAAGGTCTGCCCGGTGTGCGGCCTGCCCTTTTCCTGGCGCAAGAAGTGGGAGCGCGACTGGGACAACGTCAAATACTGCTCCGACCGCTGCCGCGCGGCGGCCAAGCGGAGCGGCCAGTGAGCCCGGACGATGCCGTGACCACGCCCGGCGCTGCCCCCGGCCCCGCCTATGGCCTCGTGTGCATGACGCAGGGGCCGGAGGTGCGCTTCCGCACCGTGACCCTCAGCCGCTACCAACTGCTGTCGCCCGCCGAGCGCGAGGCCAAATTGCTGGACCTTTACGCCGACAACATCGTGCGGCTGCGCGGGGCGGCCGACTTCTGTGCGGCGCGCGGCATCCGGCTCTACCGCATGAGCTCCAGCCTCTTTCCGATGCTCGACCTGCTGGGGGACGACACGGGCGAGGCGGTCCTGACTTCGCTGGCGGGCGAGCTGACGCGCGCCGGCCACGCCTTCGAGGACGCCGGAATCCGCGTGCTCATGCATCCCGAGCAGTTCATCGTGCTGAACAGCGACCGCCCCGAGGTCCGCGTGAGCAGCGTGCGGGCACTGACCTCGCACGCCCGCGTGATGGACGGCCTGGGCCTGTCGCGCACGCCCTGGAACCTGCTGCTGCTGCACGGCGGCAAGGGGGGCCGGGCGGCCGAGTTACGGGCCGTGATTCCCGACCTGCCCGACGCCGCCCGCCTGCGCCTGGGCCTGGAAAACGACGAGCGGGCGTACGGCCCGCAGGACCTGCTGCCCGTGTGCGAGGCGACCGGCGTGCCGATGGTGTTCGACGCCCACCACCATGTCGTGCGCGAGAAGCTGCCGGACCAGGAGGACCCCAGCGTGCGCGAGTGGACCCTGAAGGCCCGCGCCACTTGGACGCCGCCCGAGTGGCAGGTCGTGCACCTGAGCAGCGGCATAGAGGGGCCGCAGGACCGCCGCCACAGCCACCTCATCACCGCGCTGCCCAGCGCCTACCGCGACGTGCCCTGGATCGAGGTCGAGGCCAAGGGCAAGGAAGAGGCGGTCGCGGCGCTGATGGGTGCCCCAACTCCGGAGGCGTGACGGCAGCGGCCTCGGAAATTGCGGGGGCTTGCTACGTCGTCCAAGACCTGGGTGGGGAGAAATCGTGAGAATAGCGGGGGAGAAGAGCTGAAAGGAGTGCAGGTGATCCCTCAGCTCTTCTCCCCGCTGTGGGCGGCCTTCAGGCCCAGATGGCAGCCAGCGTCTCCAGCTGGGCCTCCCACGCCTGAAACTGGAGATGCGCGTTGGCCTGCTCCTCCCCTCCCGGTGTCCAGAGGCCGTGGATGTAGGTGGGCAGGCCAGGCAGGCTCAGGTGATGCCCGGCGTGGGGGTGCGTCAGGTGCCGCGAGGGCCGGCCAGCCGCCTCACGGCGCCGTTGGGCGACCTCGGCAAGTTCGGCGGCGTGCCAGACCTGATCCTCGCCGCCGCTGACCAGCAGGACTGGGCCGGCGACGCGCTCGGCGGGAATGGTGGCCGCCGCGATCTGCGCCGCGCTGGCCTGCCTGGCGGCGCGGTGGTGGACCGGTGTCATGGGCTGCGGGCCAGCGGCAAAAAAGGCAGCCCAGTCGGTGTGGTAGGGCAGATACGGCCAGGGCTGCCCCCGGAACGACCATGACGACATCGGTGGCCCAGGTGGGAACGTGCCGGCCCGGTCGATGCCCTCGAATACCAGCCCACTCGGGGCGAAGGCCGCCACCGCCCCAATGTCCTGCGGAAAGGTCGCTCCGACGAGAAGCGCCGCCTCGGCCCCCTTCGACGCGCCCGTGACGCCGACACGTCGCCCGGCGACCTCGGGCCGTGCCCGCAGCCATGCGGCAGCCTGCCCGAAGTACTCCAGCGGAAGGTTGATCAGGTTTTCGGGCAGACCGGAGTCGGGTACTCCAAAATAGGCGAGGTTGAGGACCAGAAAGCCCTCGGAGGCCAGCAACGCCGCTACGGGGCTGTACAGGCCCCCTTCGGAGCCGCCCAGGCACAGGCAAGCGCCGCGCAGGTCTGTGCCTGGGGCCGGACTGAACAGGCTGCCGTACAGGCCGTCCTCACGCACCGGGGTTTCGTGCAGGTCCGGCGAGTGGGTCAGGCGACGAACGGTAGTTTCTTCCAGCACGCGTTCGCCTGCCGAAAGCCGCACGGTCAGGGTCACGCCCGCCTCCGGCGCCTCGAAGAAGGCGGGCGTGTGGTCCGGCCGGGGGCGCAGGCTCCAGATCGGTCCGGCCGGGTCCACGCCCCGGAATCGGCCCGTCAGGGCCGGCTGGGCCGACAGGTCCAGTGCACCGGCAGCGGTCGTTCGGTAGGTCGCTTCTGCCTGCCAGCAGGCTCCGTGCCGGTCGGGGGCCGCCGTGCCGACCGTCACCTCGGTTTTCGGGGGCAGCGCCCACGCCCGCAGGAAAAACCGGCGCGAGATCAGGTCGTCGTGGGGAACGGTCATGGGCATGGCGCACCTCTCTGGCATGGGGCCAGATACGGATGTGGGATTGGGGCTGTCGGGAGAAGGCGGGCAGCTCGGGGTCAGGCGAGCAGGAAGCCGAGTTCCACGCCCTGTGGCGTGCTCCGTGTGTACGAGACGCCGGGGCGGTGGCCGGCGGCAGCCATAGCGCCCGACAGCGCGGCGAAGGTCACGCCGAAACTGCGCCAGTCGCCGGAGTGCAGGGTGTAGGCCACCTCCACGGAGGCCATGGCCATGAACCGCAGATGTCCCCGGCCCATGCACGCGCTCTGAACGGGCAGGCAGACCTCGGCGAGGATGGGGCCGCCCAGATACTCGCCGCCGGGGTAGAGCCCGAAATCCGCACCGGCCGGGGAGACGCGCTGGTTATGTGCCTGGGCCTGCAACTCGTCCAGCCGCCGCAGGTAGGCGTCGGCGAAGTCCGGGGCGTCGGCACTCATGGTGGCGCTGAGCAGCAGTTGGGCGGGCCAGACCTGATGTCGGAGTTCGACCGCCGGGAGCTGCCGCTGTCCAGAGAGCCGCTCCCCGACCTGCTTGAGGAGGCTGCGCTTGGCCTGGAAGTCCTGAAAGAGCCGCTGCTCGTGGCGTTCGAGAATCCGGGCGGCATCCTCGGGCGCAGCGCTCAGCATGTGGGTCAGGTCACGCAGCGGCAGCCCCAGTCGCCGCAACTCGGCGACGCGCCGCCCCACGGCGATCTGCTCCGGAGCGTAGTAGCGGTAGCCGCTGTCGGGGTCCACCTGCGTGGGCCGTAACAGGTCCTGCTCGGCATAGAACCGCAGCGCCGTGACGCTGAGGCCGACCCGCGCGGCAAATTGACCGATGGACAGCAGCTTCATGCTCACCCCCGGCCCCCAGTGTGAAGTCTCACGTGGCTTGAGGGTCAAGTCCGGCCGCGCCCCCGCCCCGCCGCTCGCCCAGCACCTCGCCCGCCACCTTCAGGAAGGCCCCCACCAGCGGGTCGGGCGGGGTCGCCGCGCCCACGCCGCGCGGCCACGCGGCCACGATCTCGATGACCGGGGCGTCCTCGACCGGTCGGTACACCACGCCGGGCAGCGACAGGCGCGAGAAGAACTCGATGGGCAAAAAGACCCCGATGCCCGCCGCCACGAGCGAGAGCAGCGTGGGAATCTCGATGGCCTCCTGCACGACCTGCGGCGTGAAGCCCGCGCCCGCGCACCAGCGCATGACCTGATCGAAATAGGTGGCGCGCAGGTAGCGCGGAAAGAACACGAAGGGCTCGCCCGCGAGGTCCGCGATCGTCAGCCGCTCCCGCGCCGCCAGCGCGTGCCCGGCGGGCAGGGCGGCCAGCAGCGGCTCGCGCCACAGGGCCTGCGAGTCCAGGGTGGGGTCGCGCACCGGCAGCAGCATCAGCCCGACGCTGATCAGGCCGCCGCGCAGGGCCGCCTCCTGCTCCTGGGCGGTCAGCTCGCGCAGGTCCACGCTGACCCCCGGAAAGGCCGCGCGGAAGGTCCGCACGATCTCCGGCAGGCCGCCGAAGGCCAGCCCGCTGACGAAGCCCACCGTCAGGTGCCCCACCTCGCCGCGCGCCGCCCGCCGCGCACGCAGGGCGGTCTGGTCGGCCAGGGCCAGCGTCTCGCGCGCCCCGATCAGGAACTCGCGCCCCGCCGGGGTGAGCTGTACGCGCCGGGTCGTGCGCAGCACCAGCGCCACCCCCAGCTCGTCTTCGAGGTTGCGGATCGAATTTGAGAGCGCCTGCTGCACCACGAACACGCGCTCGGCCGCCCGCCCGAAGTGCTCCTCCTCTGCGAGGGCCACGAAATGCCGCAGGTGACGCAGTTCCATAGGTGGCTCCCAGCTTGACAGATTCACCACCCGGCGTGGTCAATCTGGTGAGGAAACAGTGTTGGAAGCGCCGTTCGGGGGCAGCGTAGACTGCGTGCTATGACGACACAACCGCCGAACAGGCCTCCCCGCCAGGGCCTGAACGCAGGAGACCGCGAGCAGCTCAATGCGGTCGAGACGCAGGAATGGCTCGACTCGCTGGCCTACGTCTTCGCGGACGCGGGCGACAACCGCGCCGCCCAGCTTCTCGAAGACCTCGACCACTACGCGTATTTCCACGGCGCGCCCATCACCTTCAAGCAGAACACGCCCTACATCAACACCATCGATGTCGAGCACCAGCCCGAATACCCCGGCGACGCCGAACTCGAGCGCAAGATTCGCAACATCATCCGCTGGAACGCCGTGGCGATGGTCATCCGCGCCAACAAGGCCTCCGACGGCATCGGCGGCCACCTCAGCACCTACGCCTCGGCGGCCGAGCTGCTCGAAGTGGGCTTCAACCACTTCTTCCGGGGCGCCGGCGCGGGGCAGGACCGCGACCTGATCTTCTACCAGGGCCACGCCAGCCCCGGCGTGTACGCGCGCAGCTTCCTGGAGGGCCGCTTCGACGAGGCCCGCATGAACCGCTTCCGGCGCGAGCTGTCGCCCGAAGGCCCCGGTCTGAGCAGCTACCCGCACCCCTGGCTCATGCCCGACTACTGGGAATTCCCGACCGTGAGCATGGGCCTGGGGCCCATCCAGGCGATCTACCAGGCGCGCTTCATCAAGTACCTGGAAAACCGCAGCCTCAAGCCCAAGGGTGACGCCAAGGTCTGGGCGTTCCTGGGGGACGGCGAGATGGACGAGCCGCAGAGCATCGGCGCGATCCGCTTCGCCGCCTACGAGAACCTCGACAACCTGATCTTCGTGCTGAACGCCAACCTCCAGCGCCTCGACGGGCCAGTGCGCGCCAACTCCAAGGTCATCCAGGAGTTCGAGGCGCTGTTCCGGGGCGCGGGCTGGAACGTCATCAAGGTGATCTGGGACAGCAAGTGGGACGAGCTGCTCCAGAAGGACTACAACGGCCTGATCGTCAAGCGCTTCGAGCTGCTGGTGGACGGCGAGTCGCAGCGCTACGCGGCCTTCGGCGGCAAGGAGCTGCGCGAGAAGTTCTTCAACACCCCCGAACTGCGCGCCCTGATCGACGGCTGGAGCGACGCCGACCTCGAACTGCTCAACCGTGGCGGCCACGACATCAACAAGATCTACGCGGCCTACGCCTCGGCGGTCAAGCACAAGGGCAGCCCGACCATCATCATCCCGCGCACCGTCAAGGGCTACGGCCTGGGCGAGTCGGCGCAGGCCCGCAACGTGGCCCACCAGGTCAAGAAGCTGGACTTCACGACCATGAAGAACCTGCGCGACCTGCTCGAGCTGCCCCTGACCGACGATCAGGTCGAGCACCTGGAGTACTACAACCCCGGCCCCGACAGCCCGGAAGTGAAGTACGCGCTGGAACGCCGCGCGGCGCTGGGCGGCACGATTCCGGCCCGCAAGGTCGAGTACCCGCACCCCACCGTCCCCAACGGCGAGTTCTACGAGGAGTTCGCCAAGGGCAGCGGCGAGCGTTCGGTCAGCACCACGATGGCCGCCGTGAACATCATCAGCAAGCTGCTGCGCGACAAGCAGCTCGGCAAGTACATCGTGCCCATCGTGCCCGATGAGGCCCGCACCTTCGGCATGGACGCCCTGGTGCCGCGCATCGGCATCTACAGCCCGCGCGGCCAGACCTACACCCCGGTGGACAGCGGCTCGCTGATGGCCTACAAGGAGTCGGTGGACGGCCAGATGCTCGAAGAGGGCATCACCGAGGACGGCGCGATGGCCTCGTGGATCGCTGCGGGCACCGCCTATGCCAACCACGGCGTCCCGACCATCCCCTTCTTCGTCTTCTACTCGATGTTCGGCATGCAGCGCGTGGGCGATCTCGTGTGGGCCGCCGCCGACCAGCGCGCGCGCGGCTTCCTGCTGGGGGCCACCGCCGGGCGCACCACGCTCGCGGGTGAGGGGTTGCAGCACCAGGACGGCAACAGCCTGCTCCAGGCCTACGTGGTCCCGAACCTCAAGGTCTACGACCCGGCCTTCGCCTATGAGCTCGCGGTGATCTTCGAGCACGGCATCCAGCGCATGTACGTGGACGGCATCGACGAGTTCTACTACGTCACCATCGACAACGAGAACGAGGTCCAGCCGCCCATGCCCGACGACGGCCGCACCCACGAGGAAATCCGCGAGGGGATCGTCAAGGGGATGTACCGCTTCCAGGCGAGCGCCAATAAGGATGCTGGGCTGCGCGCGCAACTGCTCGCCAGCGGCCCCGCGATGGGCGCGGCGCAGGAGGCCGTGAAGCTGCTGGAGGGCTACGGCGTCGCCGCCGACCTGTGGTCGGTCACGAGCTACAAGGAACTGCACCAGCAGGCCCTGCTGACCCAGCGCCGCAACATGCTGCACCCCACCGAGGAGCCCGAGGTCAGCTACCTCGCCGCGCAGCTCTCGGCCGAGAACGCCCCCGGCGTGCTCGTGTCGGTGAGCGACTACATCAAGCTCGGCGCCGACGGCCTGAACGGGCACCTCGACCGCAAGCTGTGGACCCTGGGCACCGACGGTTTCGGCCGCTCGGAAGCCCGCGAGGAACTGCGCGACTTCTTCGAGGTGGACGCCAAGCACGTCGTCGTGGCGGTGCTGTACGCCCTGCTGCGCGACGGTCAGGTGAAGGGAGACGTGGTCGCCAAGGCCATCGCCGACTTCGGCATCGACCCCGAGCGCGCCGCGCCCGTCCTGCGCTGAGACCCGACGCCGGGGCCGCCCCAAAAGGAAGCCCCGGTTCCTGCATCTACCCACACCCAAAGGAGGCCCCGCATGGCCACTGAACTGAAACTCCCCGACGTGGGCGACAACATTGAGAAGGGCACGGTCGTCACCGTGCTGATCAAGCCCGGCGACACTGTCGCGGCCGGCGACCCGATCATCGAGATCGAGACCGATAAGGCGGTCGTCGAGGTGCCCGCCAGCGAGGGCGGCACTGTCGAGGCCGTGAGCGTGAACGTGGGTGACACGGTCGCGGTCGGCGGCGTGATCGCCACGCTGGGCGGCGGCTCGGCGGCTCCGGCGGCCGGCGCGGCCAGTGGCCCGGCCCAGGCCGGCCAGGGCGGCAGCAACGAGCAGAACACGGTCGAGTCCAACGACGCGACGGTGGCCTCGGACGCCAGCACCGCCCAGCAGGTCGCCCAGGCCCAGCAGGACGCCCAGAAGGTGCAGGCCGGCGAGCAGCCGGGCAGCGGCGCGGGCAGCAGCGGCGGCAGCGCCCCGGCCCCGGCGGCGCCCCAGGCCCCGGCCCAGTCCAGCGGCGGCCAGGACCTGACCCTGCCCGACGTGGGTGACAACATCGAGAAGGGGACGGTCGTGACGGTCCTCGTGAACCCCGGCGACACCGTCACCGAGGGCCAGCCCATCATCGAGATCGAGACCGACAAGGCCGTGGTCGAGGTGCCCGCCAGTGCGGGCGGCACCGTGCAGAGCGTGGCCGTGAAGGTGGGCGACACGGTCGCCGTCGGCGGCGTGATCCTGACCCTGGGCGGCGGCGCGGCGAGTGCGCCTGCACAGGCCCCCACCCCGGCTGCCCAGCCTGCGGCCAGCGCGGCCCCGGCTGCTCCGGCGTCCGGCTCGGCTCCGGCGGCGACGCCCGACACCAAGCCCAGCCAGGCCCCCGGTGCCCAGCGTCCCTACGACACCCAGACCTACGATGGCCGCACCGTGATCCCGGCGGCCCCCAGCGTGCGCCGCATGGCCCGCGAGATTGGCGTGGACATCCACGAGGTCCACGGCAGCGGCATCGCCGGGCGTATCAGCGAGGAAGACGTGCGCCGCGCCGCCGGCACGCCCAGCGTGCAGCCCGCCGCCCCGGCTGCGGCTCCGGCTGCTGCCAGCGCGCCCGCTCCGGCCGCCGTGCAGGCCGCGCCGCTGCCCAACTTCGAGAAGTGGGGCACGGTCCGGCGCGAGGACATGAGCGGCATCCGCAAGGCCACCGTGCGTTCCATGACGGCCAGCACCGCCATTCCGATGGTCACGCACTTCGACAAGGCCGACGTGACCGAGATGGAAGAGGTCCGCAAGCGCTTCGGCGCGCGGGTCGAGAAGGCGGGCGGCAAGCTCACCATGACCCACATCCTGATGAAGGTCGTGGCGAACGCCCTGCGCAAGTTCCCCAAGTTCGGCGCCTCGCTGGACCTCACTGCCGAGCAGGTCGTCTACAAGGACTTCGTGAACATCGGCGTGGCGGTGGACACCCCGGTCGGGCTGCTCGTGCCGGTCATCAAGGACGCCGACCGCAAGAGCATCACCGAACTGGTCCTCGAACTCTCGGAACTCGCGGGCCGCGCGCGCGACCGCAAGCTCAAGCCCGACGAGATGCAGGGCGCCACCTTCACCATCTCCAACCTCGGGGGCATCGGCGGCCACGCCTTCACGCCCATCGTGAACAGCCCCGAGGTCGCCATCCTGGGCGTGTCGCGCGGCGGCTTCGAGCCGGTGTGGGACAAGGCCAAGGGCGAGTTCGTGCCGCGCAACATGCTGCCCCTCTCGCTGTCCTACGACCACCGCCTGATCGACGGGGCCGACGCCGCGCGTTTCGTGCGCTTTATTGCCGAGTCGCTGGAAGACCCCTTCCTCATCTCGCTCTGAGCACAGGAATACCGGCCCCCGCCCGCATGGTGGGGGCTTTTTTCGGCATAGGCATTCCGAGGGAGGCGCGGCGCAGGCCGGGGCGCGAGACTGGGCGCATGGACGTGCTGAATATTCCCGTCGCCCCTGACCTGCCCGGCCGCTGGCGGGCGTGGCTGGCCCCGGAGCGGCAGCCCCTGTTTCTGACGGCCCAGGAGGCCGCCGGGCTGGACCTGCCGACCGTGCCCCGCGCTGACCTCCGGCTCTCGCCCGAGGAGCGCGACACGCTGACCCTCTGGGCCGTGGCCCCGGAGGCCGACCGGGTGGCGTGGCTGGACCGGGCCGGGTGGGCCGCCCTGGACGCGCGGCAGCGGCGCGAGTTGCTGCGCCTTCAGGTCCGGCACGGGCGCGGCAACGTGCCGCTGGGCCGTCACTACGCCGACCTTCTGCCCGAGCTGCCACCGGGCCGCTTCCTGTGGTCGCCGGAGCACCTCACGCCGGGGGTGCTGGCGCGCCTGCTTTCGGCGGGGCAGGCGGCCTGTCGGCGCGCGGCGGTGCCAGAGGCCGTGTGGGACGCGGCGCGGGAAGTGCTGCCCGGCGTGCGCGACCTCGCGGGCACCTTCTCGCAGGGGAGCGGCAACTGCTTCGGCGCGGTGATGGGGGCGGCGGGGGTCGCCGGCGCGGCCGACGAGTGGACGCAGCGCGAACCCTTCGAGGCCTTTCTGGCTGCGCGGACCCGCCCCGCGCCTTCCCGGTCCGGGGACCGCGATGCCCGGCCCGGCACGGTGCTCGTCTGGCGCACATCCGACGGCCTGGTGCAGCACGCCGCCGTGACGCTGGGCGGGGGCTGGGCCTTCCAGAAGGCGTCGCAGAGCTGGACGACCCCGCGCGTGGTGCTGCCGGCAGCGGAGCTCAAACGCAGGAACCGCACCCCCGGTTGGCGACTGGAACGGCACACGCTGTCGCGGTAGGTCAGTCTTTCCTCCCCCCGGTCAGCGGCGGCTCGGTAGCCGGGGTCGCCAGCGCCCGCAGCGCGCCGCCCCAGCGCCCGGCCATCGCCTCGGCCAGCGCGGCGATGGCACGCGGGCGCAGCTTGCCGCCCGTCCCCAGGTAGAGCTGGCGCAGCGGCATCTCGCGGATGGCGCCCGCCGCCGACACCGCGTCGGCCGAGTAGCGTTTCTCGCCGCGCGGCTCGGTGCCCAGGGTCACCAGGGCGTTCAGCACGCGGCCCTGCGCCGTGCCTCGCAGCGCCCCCAGCGGCGTGTTCAGGTCGTATTCGGCGGGCGTGTAGGGCGAGTTGTCGGGCAGCGGCGCGCCGTACAGCGCCCGGAAGGCGGCGTCGGGCGCGTGGAAGGGGTGGGGCGGGCGCCGGTACGCGGCGCTCACCGCTGCCGGCTCGGGCCGCAGGTCGCCGTCGCCCTCGACCTCAACCGTCGCCCGCGCGCGCAGGTCGCGGCTCGACGACCCCAGGCGCAGCTCGTAGGGGCCGCCGGGGACGTGCCAGCCGGGCCGGGCCACGTCGTACACGGCCCAGGCCCGCTCGTCCAGCGTCAGGCTGACCTCGCGCGTCTCGCCGGGCTCCAGCACCACCCGCGCGAAGGCGCGCAGCTCCTGCTCGGGCCGGAACAGTGGCCCCTGCGGCGCGTGGACGTACAGCTGCACGACCTCCGCCCCCGCCCGAGTGCCCGTGTTCGTGACCGGCAGCGTGACCGTCAGGCGCTCGCCCCGGCCCACCCGCTCCCGGTCCAGGCGCGGCGTGCCGTAGCCGAAGGTCGTGTAGCTCAGGCCGTGGCCGAAGGGAAAGGCGACCGCCACGCCCGCCGTGTCGTGGTAGCGGTAGCCCACGTACAGGCTCTCGCGGTACTCGGCCGTGCGTGGCCCGCCGGGGTAGAAGGCGCTGCACGCCACGTCTTCCAGTGTGTCGGGGAAGCTCTCGGCCAGCTTGCCGCCCGGGTTCACGCGGCCGGTGAGCACGTCGGCCAGAGCGCCGCCCCCCGCCTGCCCGCCCAGGTACGCCTGCACGAGGCCCGCGACCTCGCCGCGCCAGGGCAGCCGCACCGGAGCGCCGCTCTGGACCGCGACCACCACGCGCGGGTGCGCCGCCGCCACCGCCCGGATCAGCGCATCCTGCGTTTCCGGCAGGTCGAGGTGGTCGCGGTCCACGCCCTCGGCCTCCATATTCTCGGGCAGGCCGGCGACGATGACCACCACGTCGGCCCCCTGCGTAGCCGCCAGCGCTTCCGCCCGCAGCCGCGCAGCGTCCTCCTCGCCTTGGCGCGGGTAGCCGGGGGCATAGGCGACGCTGGCCTCGCCCAGCAGCGCGCGCAGTTCGCCCAGCGGCGTGTCCAGGCGCGTCGGCTGGATGACCGAACTGCCCGCCCCCTGGTAGCGCGGCTTCTCGGCGAAGGTGCCCAGCACCGCCACCTTCGCGCCGGGGGGCAGGGGCAGCACGTCGCCCACGTTTTGCAGCAGCACCACTCCGGCGGCGGCGGCGCGGCGGGCCAGGGCGTGCTGGGCGTCCGGGTCGACCGGGGGGGTGCGCGGCGTCTGGGCGGCGCGGCGGGCCAGCTCGGTGAGGCGCGTGGCCGAGCGCTCCACGTCGGCCCCGGTGATACGTCCCGCCGCCAGGGCCGCGCGCAGTTCGGGGACCCGCGCGCCGTCGTAGCCGGGCATCTCCAGGTCCAGGCCCGCCCGCAGGCCGCGCGCCCGGTCGTTCACCGCGCCCCAGTCCGAGATCACGGCGCCGCCGAACCCCCACTCCTCGCGCAGGATGCGGGTCAGCAGCCGGGGATGCTCCGAGCAGTAGCGGCCGTTCACACCGTTGTAGGCGGCCATGACCGTCCAGGGCTGGGCGTCTTTCACCGCGATCTCGAAGGGGCGCAGGTAGAGTTCGCGCAGCGCGCGCTCGTCCACCACCGAGTCGCTGCTCAGGCGGCGGTATTCCTGGTTGTTGGCCGCGAAGTGCTTGAGGCTCGCGCCCACCCCCTCGCCCTGAAGGCCCGTGATGTACGCGGCGGCCAGCGTACCGGCCAGCAGCGGGTCCTCCGAGAAGTACTCGAAGTTGCGCCCGCACAGCGGCGAGCGCTTGAGGTTCACGCCCGGCCCCAGCAGCACCTGGACGCCCTGCCCGCGCGCCTCGCGCCCCAGCGCCGCACCGACCTCGCGCAGCAGCTCGGTGTCCCAGCTCGCCGCCAGTGCCGAGGCGGTCGGGAAACAGGTCGCCGGAACCAGGGCGCTGAAGTTGAAGCCGGTCTGCCGCCCCTCCTGGCGCCGCACGCCGTGGGGGCCGTCGGTCATGGACACCGCGCCCAGCCCCGCCACCGGCCGCGTGTGCCAGAAGTCCTGGCCTTCGAGCAGCGCCAGTCGGTCGTCGGGAGACAGGGGGGGCCGGGCCGTGGGGGCGTCGCTCATGGGTCCGAGTGTAAAGGGGACGGACCGTTTTCCCCGCCGCGTCCTTATCCCTTAAAGTGCCGCATGACCATCACCACCGAAGCCGAGTTGCAGGGCATGAAGCGGGCCGGACAGGTCGTGGCCGAGACGCTGCGGGTGCTGAAGGACGCCGTGCGCCCCGGCGTGACGCCCGCCGAACTCGACGCGCTGGCGGGCGAGGTGTTCCGGCGGCGCGGCGCGGCGTCGGCCCCGCGCCTGACCTACGGCGCGCCCGTCAACGTGTTCATCAGTGTGGGGGCCGACATCGTGCATGGGCTGCCCACGCGGCGGCCCCTGGCGCCCGGAGACGTGGTGAGCCTGGACGTGACCCCGGTGGTGGGCGGCTTCGTCGCGGACGCGGCCGTGACGGTCGTGGTGCCGCCCGCCTCGCCGGTTGCCGAGCGCCTGCTTGCCTGCACCGAGGCCGCGCTGGCGGCGGGGCTCGCGGCGGCGCGCGAGGGCCAGCCCCTGAACGCCATCGGCCGGGCAGTCGAGACCGAGGTCGCCCGCCGGGGCTTCACGGTCCTGCGCGACCTGTTCGGGCACGGGGTCGGCCGCGCCATCCACGAGAAGCCCGACGTGGCCAACTATTTCCGGTCCACCGACCGGCAGCGGCTCCACGAGGGGCTGGTGCTCGCCATCGAGCCGATGGTGTCGTCGGGCCGCTCGGGCCGGGTCCGCACGCGCCGGGACGGCTGGACCCTGGCGACCACCGATGGCGGGCTGGCCGCCCACTTCGAGCACACCGTCGTGGTCACCGGGGGTCAGCCGATCATCCTGACCGCCTGAGCCGGGGTTCAGGGGTGGCCTGGGCCGGCCCGGTCCTCCTCCTGCACCCGGCCGCCGCCCACCCGCCACTCGCGCGTCGCCACGGCCCCGATCAGCCGGCGGTCGTGCGTGGCCAGCAGCACCGTGCCGGGAAAGTCGGCCAGGACTTCTTCCAGCAGCAGGGTCATGGCGAGGTCGAGGTGGTTGGTCGGTTCGTCGAGGACCAGGACCTGCGCGCGCGTCACCCCCAGCCGCGCGAGGCTCAGGCGGGTGCGCTGCCCGCCCGAGAGCGTGGCGACCGGCGCGTCCGGAGCGGGCAGCCACACCTGCGCGGCGACCTCGTGCAGCTGGTGGAGGGTCAGCGCGGGGTTGGCGTCCAGCAGCGCGTCCCCTACCGTGCCGCCCACCGGGAGTTCCTCGCCGTGCTGCCCGGCCACGTACAGGCCCAGGCCCTCGCCCCAGCGCACCTCGCCCGCGTGCGGAAGCCGGCCCAGCAGCGCCCCCAGCAGGGTGCTCTTGCCGCCGCCTACTCGGCCGGTGAGGGCCTCGCGGTCGCCGCGACGAGACGTGCCTGTCAACGTCCTCCAGCAATGGTCGTCAGAAGAACACCACTTCAGCATCACAGACGAGGACACGCACCTATTCGGCCGGGCCGGGGGGCACGGGCGGCAGGTCCAGGCGCAGGCGGCGGCGGTCGTCGTAGGGTTTCCCGGCCGCCCCGGCGTCCAGGCGATCGAGCTGCTTTTGCATCGCCCGCGCCCGCGCCGCATGGATCTGCTGGTGGCGCTCGGTCTTGAAGGTCGAGCGGAACTTGTCGTTGTCGCGGGCGCGCCCCCGGTTCTCCGAGACGGCGCCCTTGCTGGCCTGGCGGCGCTGCTCCTCTTCCAGCGCCGCCCGCCGCCGCCGGTAGGCTGCGTGGTCGCGCTCCTGCGCCCCGCGCAGCGTCGCCTTCAGCGCCATCGCCTCCGAGTAGGGGCCGGGATACAGGTGCAGCCGCCCACGTTCCAGTTCGGCCGTGCGGGTCGTCACCGCGTCCAGAAAGGCGCGGTCGTGGCTGACCAGCACGAAGGCGGCGTCCGACGCCGCGATCCAGCCTTCGAGCCAGCGCACGCCGTCCAGGTCGAGGTGGTTGGTCGGCTCGTCGAGGAGGTACACGTCGGCGGGCGAGAGCAGCAGCGCCGCGAGCATCACCCGCCGCCGCTGACCGCCCGAGCGGCGGGGAGTGGGCGCGTGGGGGTCCAGGTCCAGGCCCGCCAGGACCCCTGCCGCCCGCGCCGCGAAGTCGTAGCCGCCCAGACGGCGGTAGTGCTCCTCGGCGTCGGCGAAGGCCTCCAGCGCCGCCGCCGATCCGCCTTCCAGCGCCGCTGAAGCCGTTGCCCAGGCCGCCTGGGCCCGGCGCAGTTCGGGCGGCGTCACGGCGTCCAGCACGCTGCGGCCGTCTTGGTCCGCGTGCTGGGCCAGCAGGGCCACGCGGCTTCCGGTGTCTACACTCACGCGCCCCGTGTCGGGCGTTTCCAGGCCCGCCAGCACGCGCAGCAGCGTACTCTTGCCGCTGCCGTTCTCTCCGATCAGCCCCAGGCGGTCACCGGGCCGCACTTCCAGATCTATGCCGTCCAGCACCGTCTCGTCGCCGTAACTCCGGGCGACGTGTTCCGTTTTCAACATGTGACCCCCACAGGTCAGGCCGCTCCGCCCGCACTTCGACTGCGGGGCGGGAGCGTGGCATCAGGCCGTGCTGTCTGGGGTTACAGGCGCAAGAAAAGTGGGGGTCCTTTGAGTGGGGGAGGGCCGGACTCCCGGGACGCGGCGCGCGGCGCACGCGGGGGCCGGAAGACCCGGCCAGCATAGCTCCGGCGCGCGCGAGCCGTCCTAAGCCGTCTGGCCTAGGCAGGAGGGTCGCTGCGCCCGCTACAGTGGACTGCTATGCGTCAGAAACCCGCGGCTCTGATCTTCATCCTTCTGACGGTCCTCATCGACGTGATGGGCATCGGGCTGATCATCCCGGTGTTGCCGGGGCTGGTCAAGGAGCTGGCGGGGTCGGCCGAGGCGGGCGCGCGCGACATCGGCTGGCTCACGGCCGCCTACGCGCTGATGCAGTTCGTCTTCGCGCCCATCCTGGGCTCCCTGAGTGACCGCTTCGGGCGGCGGCCGGTACTGCTGGTGTCGTTGCTGGGCATGGCGCTCGACTACCTGCTGCTGTTCTTCGCGCCCAGCCTCGCGTGGCTGTTCGTCGGGCGGGTGCTCGCCGGCATCACGGGGGCGAGCCTCACGGTCGCCAACGCCTACGTCGCCGACGTGACGGCCCCCGAGCAGCGCGCCAAAAGTTTCGGGCTGCTGGGCGCCACCTTCGGGGTGGGGTTCATCCTGGGGCCGGCGCTGGGCGGGCTGCTGGGCGAGTACGGCCTGCGCGTGCCCTTCCTGGTCGCGGCGGGCCTGACGCTGCTCAATTTCCTCTACGGCCTGTTCGTGCTGCCCGAGTCGCGCCCGGCGTCGGCCCGGACACGCTCACTCGACCCGCGCGCCCTGAACCCCTTCACGCCGCTGCGCGCCCTGGCCGAGTACACCATCACCCGCAACCTCGCCCTGACCTTCGTGCTGCTGGGGCTGGCCGGTCAGGTCATCTACAGCACCTGGGTCCTGTACACCGAGGGCGTGCTGCGCTGGACCCCGGCCCAGAACGGCGTGGCGCTGGCCTTTTTCGGGCTGCTCACGGCGGGCGTGCAGGCGGGGCTCATCGGGCGCTTCATCACCCGCTTCGGCGAGCGCCGCACCATCATGATCGGCCTGATCGCCTCGCTGGGCGAGTTCCTGGTCCTGAGCGTGGCGCGCACCGGCGGCCTGCTGTACCTCTCGCTGGTGGTCGGGGCGCTGGGGGGGCTGGCGCAGCCCGCCATCCAGGGCCTCGTGTCGCGCCAGGTCAGCGAGGACGAGCAGGGCCGCGTGCAGGGCGCCATCACCAGCCTGAACAGCCTCGTGGGCGTGGTGGGGCCGCTGCTGGCGACCACGGTCTTCGCCTATTTCACGGGCGACCGCGCGCCGGTCCACTTTCCCGGCGCCGCCTTTCTGATGGGCGCGCTGTTCTCGGCGCTGGGAGCGGGGCTGGTCTGGACCGTCCTGCGCCGCCTGCCGGCCGAGAAGTCCGCCGAAGCGCCGGTCTGAGGGGGCTGCCCCGCTGAAGCCTAGCCCTGTTCGCGCCGTTCCTGCCGCCGCTGGGCCAGGGCGCTCGCCTCGACGAGCAGCACGGCCAGCAGGTTGACGGCGTAGCTCAGCACGAGGACCGAGATCAGCGCGCCGCGCACGGCGGGCGAGGCCGGCGAGGGCAGCTCGGCAAAGCGGACCAGCCCGGTCAGCGGACTCAGGCCTGCGAGGGCCAGTGCCCAGGTCAGCAGCAGCACGCCGCCCCAGGCCCCCCCCAGCAGCGACGAGCCGGGCAGCAGCAGGGCGAGGAGGCGGTAGGCCGCCGGGCGGCCCAGCCGCGTCTCGGCCGCCGCGCGGGGCACGAGCAGCAGCAGGCACAGCACGCCCAGGCCCAGCAGGCTCGCCAGGAGGGCCGCGCCCAGCCGGGTCGGGGGCGCGTCGCCCGCACCGATCAGGTCCAGCGGGCGGCGCAGGTCGCCGGCCAGCGTGGCGCTCAGGTCGCCGCTCACGGCGCGGGCCAGGATGCGGCGGTCGGGGTAGCACAGCCTCGGCTCGCCGCGCCGGTAGGTTTGCTGGAACAGCGTGCCCGGTTCGGTGGGGTTCAGGCCCAGGTTGTAGGCGGGCGCGGCGAGGTCGGGCTGCGTGGCGAGTGCCGAGCGGTACAGGTCGCGGGCCTGCGCGGCGTCGTCGCGGCCCTGCGCGATCACGCCGAGGTTGTTCAGGGCGCAGGCGTCGTCGCCCGCCTGGAGGTAGGCCGCGCGCGCCGCTGTCCCGTCCCCGCTGAGCTGCGCGTTCAGGCCGGTCAGCAGCGCGGCGTCGGGACCGGGGCGCAGGTTCAGGTCCCCCAGGCGCGCGTCGTACCAGCCGCCGCCGTAGGTGCCGATGTTCAGGGCGGGCGCGCTCAGGCCCTGACCGGTCTGGTTGGCCCACTGCCAGCCGCCCAGCGCCGTGAGCAGCGCCGTGCCCAGCAGCGCCACCACCAGCCGCTCCCCGAAAGAGGCGTAACTCAGGAAGCTGAGGCGCGCGCGCGTCAGGGGACGCCGCCACACCGAACGCACGCGGCCTCCGTGTGCGCGGGTGTCCTCGCCCTGCGCGCGCCAGGCCCGCGCCAGCAGGGTCAGCAGCGCGGCGAGCAGGGCCAGCAGCAGCGCCAGGGCGGCCAGCCGGGCCACGTCCCGGATCACCAGCGTGTCGTCGGGCCCGAGGTTGTAGAGGCTGCCTTCGCGCAGCGACCGGGTGAACTGCCGCCACTCCTCGGCCTCGCCCACGCGGCCCTGGGCCTCGAGCAGCGCGGCGTAGCGCAGGTACAGGGCGCTGGCCCCCTCGAAGCGCGGTGAGAGTTCGCGCAGGTGGTTCATCCACGTTTCGGCGCGGCCCAGGCGGCCCTGGTCCAGCAGGATGCCCACGTAGTTGCTGGGGTTGCCGTAGGCGGACAGCGCCGCGCGGCTGACCGGCAGGGCGGGGTCCAGGCCGCGCGCGG